>NZ_JAHGAD010000039.1:0-72033 GCF_030248375.1 Vibrio sp. B181a
GTTTTACTTGACCACTACATAACTTGCTTTTCCACTTTTCAAGATGAGTCAAGGAGTGGTTGTTTGTTTTCGGAACTACCCCCTCTAACTCCCCCATGGAAAGGGGGAGGACTAATGCAGGGTTCATAACTTGCTCCTCACTTTTTTAAGATGAGTCAAGGAGTGGTTGTTTGTTTTCGGAACTACCCCCTCTAACTCCCCCATGGAAAGGGGGAGGACTAATGCGGGGGTCATAACTTGCTCCTCACTTTTTTAAGATGAGTCAAGGAGTGGTTGTTTGTTCTCAGAGCTACCCCCTCTAACTCCCCCTTAGAAAGGGGGAGGACTATTCGGAGTTCATAACTTGCTTTTCCACTTTTTAAGATGAGTCAAGGAGTGGTTGTTTGTTTTCGGAACTACCCCCTCTAACTCCCCCTTAGAAAGAGGGAGGACGAATGTGGGGCTAAGAACTTGTTCCTCCCCTTTTTAAGGGGAGGCTAGGAGGGGTTATTTGCGCCAATGGTAGGATGGAAAGAGTAATAGAACCGCGTTACAACTCAGTAATCGCCTTACCTTTACGCAGTTTTCTAACCCACATACGGCTTGGGTGCAGCTCAGTCAGCACATCAACAGGCAGTGGTAACGGGTCGCCGCAGATTTGTGATGCCAACACTTCGGCCATTAGAGGCGCAGAACTCAAACCACGAGAACCTAAACCTAAGAAACAGAATAGGTTAGGGAACTGGTGAATCGCTTCAACGTCTTGTTCTTGTTGATTCTGCAGATCCGCATATTGCGTTTTGATGGTTTCAAAGTCGCCTACGTTACCGACAAACGGCAGGTGGTCACGGCTAACACAGCGAATGCCTTGGCGTGACAGGTTACCAGAGGTATCCACTTCTTTTGTCCAAGCTTGGTTCGGTAAACACTTTACCAACTTCTCGGCGTTGTCTTTTTGTGCTTCTTCATCAAACTCGTAGTCTAGGTGGCTGCGGTCGTAGCTTGCCCCGATGCACAAGTGCTGATTATTCGGGTTAACAGGTGTCATGTAACCGTCGTAACACAATACTGTTTTCAGCTTAGACAGCGTTTCAGTTGCGGGTGCATGGCTAACTTGGCCTTTTACCTGCCCCATTGGTAGATCGGCAGTTTGGCTGATAGTTTGGAATTCACTGCCGTTAGCGACCACCACGGTTGAGTGCTCAAAGCTTTGACCGTTCGCTTTCAATGTCCAAAGCTGGTGCGCTTCATCCCAATCTAGTGACTCGACTTGGTGCTCGAACTTCGCTTCAAAAAGTTCTGTTTTTTCCAGTTGAGCAATCAAGCCACGAGTGAGTTCAGCAGGGCATAGCCAACCGCCAAGAGGGTAGTGGACCGATGCCATATCTATCGGCAAGCCAATCTTCTCAGCTGTTTCTTCAGCGGATAGCTTGTGAATCAACTCTGGCGTGAAATTGCCAGCAAGCATTTTCTCTAACTTGTCTGCAGACTTGTCATCCCACATCAGCTGAGTAATGCCACACCAATCGTGATCAAATTGGATATCTTGCGCTGCTTGGTCAACAAACTGACGGGCAAACAAAAAGCCCGGAGCGAATACACGAGAAACGCCTTTGTGTGGACCATTTAGTAATGGGTACACAGCACCTTGGCGGTTGCCTGATGCGCCTTCTGCGGGTTGAGCGTCTTTGCAGTAAAGCGTGACATTTTGACCGCGGCGAACCAGCGTTTTAGCCAAAGCCGCGCTAGCGATGCCGCCACCAATAATCGCTATGGAATCATGATTGGTCGATGCTGTGCGGTTGAACCAAGGTAGGTGGTTTGAATGCGCTTCACGTTGTTCCATCGAACCTGCGATCATTTCACGCTTGGTGCCGAAGCCTTTGACTTTCTTCATGGCAAAGCCCGCTTCGTTTAAGCCGCGACGCACAAAGCCCGCGGCTGTGAAGGTTGCGACTGTACAATCCTGCTTCGCCAATTTTGCCATGCCGTTGAATAGGTTTTGATTCCACATCTCAGGGTTTTTGCTTGGAGCAAACCCGTCTAAGAACCAAGCATCAATCAAGCCTTGCTCAGCATAAGGAACAAGCGGCATGCAGTCTTTGATATCGCCAAACCATAGATCGAGCGTGATAGCGCCGTCTTCTAAAACAATGCGATGACACTCAGGCACAGCAGCTGGGTAGTGCTGTTGCAGCTTTTCGGCAAACTCTGCCAATTCTGGCCAAGATTGATGTGCTTTTTCTAAATCAGCTTTGCTAAGTGGGTACTTCTCAAAACTAACGAAATGCAATTCTTTTAGCGTTGCCTCTGGATATTCGCGACGAAATTCGGTAAACCATTGCCACACGGCTAAGAAGTTCAACCCTGTGCCAAATCCGGTTTCACCAATAACAAAACGTCTTTGGTCAAATTCCTGCCATCTTTCTGGTAGATGATTTTGTTTGAGGAACACGTAACGCGTCTCTTCGAGACCGTTTACGTTGGAGAAATAAACATCATCAAATTGGTCAGAAACCGGTGTACCAGCTTCGTTCCAACCAAGTTCTGCGTTTTTAATCGAAGTCATAATGGTGCAAATATGTGATTTGGCGCGGTTAGAATTCGGCGATTGTACGAATTTCTGGGAAAGCTGACCACTTTTGTTGACTATCTTGGTTATTATCTAGCGGATTTTTGAATTATAGGAATGTCATAATGAAACGAGTCGTAATCACCGGTATGGGTATTGTTTCAAGTATCGGTAACAACGTCGAAGAAGTTCTAGCGTCTCTTAAAGCGGGCAAATCTGGCATCACTGCGTCTGAGCAGTTTAAAGAAAACGGTCTGCGTTCGCAGGTATGGGGTGATCTGAAAATCAACCCTGCAGAATTTATTGACCGTAAGCAGATGCGCTTTATGGGTGATGCGGCTGCTTATGCATACCTATCAATGCAGCAGGCAATTGAAGACGCTGGTCTATCTGAAGAACAAGTTTCAAACGATCGTACAGGTATCGTTGCTGGTTCTGGTGGTGCTTCTGCATTAAACCAAACAGTAGCAACTGACACGATGCGTGCGAAAGGCGTAAAACGCGTAGGTCCTTACATGGTGCCACGTACTATGTCTTCAACAGTATCTGCGTGTCTTGCAACACCATTTAAGATTCGTGGTGTGAACTACTCAATGAGCTCAGCTTGTGCAACGTCTGCACACTGTATCGGTCACGCGATGGAGCTTATCCAACTTGGTAAACAAGACATCGTATTTGCAGGTGGTGGTGAAGAGCTAGATTGGTCTCAAACTATGATGTTTGATGCAATGGGCGCACTATCTACTAAGTACAACGAAACGCCAGAAAAAGCATCTCGTACTTACGATGCAGATCGTGACGGTTTCGTAATCTCTGGTGGCGGCGGCATGCTGGTTATCGAAGAACTAGAGCACGCTCTAGCTCGTGGCGCGAAAATCTACGGCGAAATCGTAGGTTACGGCGCGACTTCTGATGGCTACGACATGGTAGCACCATCAGGTGAAGGCGCAGTTCGTTGTATGAAGATGGCAATGCAAGATGTTGACGCTATCGACTACATCAACACACACGGCACTTCTACTCCAGTAGGTGACGTGAAAGAGCTAGGCGCTATCCAAGAGCTATTCGGCGACAACAGCCCTGCGATTTCTGCTACAAAAGCAATGACAGGTCACGCACTAGGTGCAGCTGGCGTTCACGAAGCGATTTACTCAACGCTAATGCTAGACAACAACTTCATTGCGCCAAGTGTGAACATCTCTAACTTGGATGAAGCAGCACAAGGTCTAGACATTGTAACGGAAGCTCGTGACGCTGAGCTTACGACAGTTATGTCAAACAGCTTTGGTTTTGGTGGTACAAACGCGACATTGGTAATCAAAAAGTACCAAGCGTAAGCGACCCAAAGCTAACTGAATTTGTTGGTCGGAATATCACTGTGATTTCCCAAGCGGCGTAAACGGACCAACAAACCAGTTTCCAGAGCTTGATCAGTCAAACTGGTCGAACAGACGCAGACTCTATCCCAAGGAGAGCGGGATAGGATCCTTTTGTTCTGGAACTTTGCCCGGCTAATTTAGCCGGGCTTTTTCTTTTCTGAAACCTGCTTTTGAAAGTCACTTGGGTATAGTTGTTGAGATTTTTCAAGAAAAGGGCACAATCGCTTTAGCTTCGCATCTTGCGAATAAACGAACTCATACAAATGGATGTTAAACGCTGGCGCTATGAAAATTATTGTTGATGAAAATATGCCGTACGCTGAAGAGCTATTCAGCCAACTCGGTGAAGTGATTCTAAAACCCGGTCGTACACTCACCGCCGATGATTTAGTCGATGTTGATGCGCTAATGATTCGCTCGGTTACTAAAGTAAACGCAGAGCTGATCAGCAAAGCAAACAAGCTCAAGTTCGTGGGTACGGCGACGGCGGGCATGGATCATGTCGACCAAACGTTGATGCAAGAGAAAGGTATTTTCTTCACCGCTGCGCCAGGTTGTAACAAAGTTGGCGTTGCTGAGTATGCGTTCAGCGTCATGATGGTGCTAGCGCAACAACAAGGCTTCTCAGTTTTCGATAAAACCGTTGGTATCATCGGTGCGGGCCAAGTGGGTAGTTACCTTGAAAAATGTTTGAAAGGCATGGGCATCAAGGTGCTCATCAATGACCCATTCAAACAAGAAGAGGGCGATTATCGCAGTTTCACTCCGCTAGCAGAGCTCATCGAACGTTCTGACATCGTCACGCTGCACACACCTATCACTAAAGATGGCCCACACCCAACCCATCATTTGATTGATGAGAAGGTGTTAAATGGTCTTCGTAGCGATCAAATTCTTATTAATGCGGCGCGCGGTCCAGTTGTGGACAACCAAGCGCTGAAGCAGCGTTTGCTGAAAAACGACGGCTTTACAGCGGCACTCGACGTATTTGAATTTGAACCAGAGGTTGATATGGAGCTTCTGCCTCTGCTAGCATTCGCAACCCCTCACGTTGCAGGCTATGGTCTGGAAGGGAAAGCTCGCGGTACGACGATGATTTTCAACAGCTACTGTGAGTTCTTAAATAACGAATTACGTGCGCATGCCAGCGATTTACTGCCGACCGCGCCTGTCCCGACTATGGTATTGGACAGAGCATGGGATGAAGCAACGCTGCACAACATCACGCAGTTAATCTATGATGTGCGTAAAGATGACGCTCTTTTCCGCCGCGAAATCAGTAAGCCAGGCTCTTTTGACCTGATGCGTAAAAACTACTGGGATCGCCGCGAGTACAGCGCTGTCACGCTAGTGGGTAACGAAACATGCAATCTTGCACCATTAGCAGAACTAGGTTTTCAGGTTGAGGTAAGTCAATGAGCCAGCAATACAATGTTGCCGTATTAGGTGCGACCGGTGCGGTCGGTGAAACAATTTTGGAAGTGCTTCAAGAGCGCAAATTCCCAGTAGGCGAAATCTTCCTGTTGGCAAGTGAACGCAGTGAAGGCAAGACTTACCGTTTCAATGGTAAAACAATTCGCGTACAAAACGTGGAAGAGTTTGATTGGTCACAAGCGCACATCGCTCTATTCTCTGCTGGTGGTGAACTGTCAGCGAAATGGGCTCCGATCGCAGCAGACGAAGGCGTGATTGTTATCGACAACACATCACACTTCCGTTACGAGTACGATATTCCTCTTGTTGTGCCTGAAGTAAACCCAGAAGCGATTGCAGAGTTCCGTAACCGTAACATCATTGCGAACCCGAACTGTTCAACCATTCAAATGCTGGTGGCACTAAAGCCTATTCACGATGCAGTGGGTATTGAGCGTATTAACGTGTCAACGTACCAATCGGTTTCTGGTGCGGGTAAGTCAGGCATTGATGAGCTTGCCGGTCAAACAGCAAAACTGCTAAACGGTCTACCAGCTGACAAGAAGCAATTCTCTCAGCAGATCGCGTTTAACTGTATTCCGCAAATCGACCAGATGATGGAAAACGGCTACACCAAAGAAGAAATGAAAATGGTGTGGGAGACGCAAAAAATCTTCAACGATTCATCGATCACAGTAAACCCAACGTGTGTTCGTGTACCAGTGTTCTACGGTCATGCAGAAGCGCTTCACATTGAAACGCGTTCACCGATCGATGCACAAGAAGTGGTTAACCTACTTGAGCAAACTGACGGTATCGAAGTATTCCACGGTGAAGACTTCCCAACACAAGTTCGCGATGCGGGCGGTAAAGACCACGTAATGGTAGGTCGTATTCGTAACGATATCAGCCATCACAGCGGCGTAAACCTGTGGGTTGTTGCAGATAACGTACGTAAAGGCGCAGCAACTAACGCGGTTCAAATCGCAGAAGTTCTGATCCGCGACTACTACTAAGTCGACATCGCTAAGAACCTTTAAGCCTCGCACTATGCGGGGCTTTTTTGTTCGAACGGCGTAAAATTGTGTGAGATTAGTACGAATATGGTGAGAGCCACACATTTTTTGCCCTCAACGCTATAGTTTTGCGTGCTTTATCCGATATATTTAACCGATCACCATTTCAAATTGTTACTAGCACCTAACTGAGCCTTCTATGCGTCAAAATTATAAGCGTTTGTTAGCAGCCCTTGTGCTGATGAGCGCGACTCAGACATCGTCAGCGGTTCAAGCCGAAGGTATTCGTCTTGTTGGACCCTCTGGTGAAGTGCAAGCGTCTCCAAGCTATGCTGAGGAGATCGAACGAGCGTTACCCGCTCCACCTAAAAATGATCAACCGTCGCGTTTCTTCGGTCCGACTGGTCAAAACGAGACTCTCTGGTCGATTGCTTCTGAATTGCGACCATCTCGGAATGTTTCTGTACAACAAACGCTACTCGCCATTTACCGTATCAACCCTCAAGCGTTTGATAACCAAAATATCCATGAATTGATCCCTGGTAGTCGTCTTCGCGTGCCTTCTCTTGATCAGGTTCAAAGTGCGACGACAGAGCAAGCCGTCGCGATCATGAAAGCGCACGAAGCTCGCTTAACTCAACCGAAGCCAAAGCAACCAGTAAAACCAAAAGTTGAGCAACCAAAGCCTGTTACTGAAGTTGCAAAACCTGAACCAAAACCAGAAACGGTTAAGCCAGAATTACCAAAACCGCAACCGATTAAAGTGGTTGAGCCAACAACACCGGTTCCAGCGGTGACCACATCACCTGAGGGTGAGAAGCAGATCAGCGCGCTAAAAGACAAGCTGCAAGGTTCGCACAGTGAGTTAGAGTCACTGGAAGAGAAGAACCATCGTCTGCGTTTGATGCTTTCTGAGGTACAAAGCGAAGTTGAAACGCTAAAAACGTCGTTGAATGACGAAGAACGCATTCGCTCAGAAGTAGAAAAACTGCTGGCTGAGGAGCGTCAGCGTGTTGCTGAACAACAACGTATGCAGCCAAGTACGATGGATAAAATCCTATCGAATGGTTGGCTTGTCGGTCTTGCTGCATTAATCCCAGGTGCGCTAATCGCTATACTCGTTGTCATGCTACTTGGTCGTCGTTCTAAAGCGAAAGAGGAAGAAGCGGCTACGCAAGAACAGCAAAACGTTGATCCTCTTGCGGCGCCTATTGGTCTAGCTGCTGCGGATGAGCTAGATGAAGAACTAAGCCTTGATGACGATCTGTTTGGCGATGACGACGAAACAGAAAGCCTATTTGGGCAAGAAGAGCAGCAACCTGAAGAAGAAGACGTTTTCGGTAACTTAGATGACGATGACCTCGACTTCAACCTAGAGGGGGATGATGGCGAAGATCCATTTGCTGGTATCGGCGATGATGGTGAACTAGACGTCGGTTTCGATGAATTCGATTCTTCTAGCAACGGCATCAAAGTCAACGGTGAAGAAAAAGCCCTTGGTCTTGAAGAGATGGAACGTGCGCTTGATGAAGTCACGCCAGAGCTGGAAGTGTTGGATGATGACGATGATGATGCAGGCTTCGATCTTTCTGACGAAGACGGTTCGGATGCATTGTCTGATGATGCTTTCGCAGAATTGCTTGCCGCAGATGAGCCAGCAGAAGCGCTACAAAATGATGCCGTCGACCAAGCTATGCTGGATGACCTATTCGCCGATCTTGATGGTGATGATCTCAACTTAGATGTTGAAGATGACAAGTCAGCGGTGTCTGAGAGTGCGTTCTCAGCAGGTGAAGCGACAGACGATGACATCGATAAACTGCTAGCACAATACGAGCAGCCAACATCAGGCGAATCAGATGAGGATGTGTTTGATGAACTTGAAGCACTTTCTGGACTAACAGAAAACGACTCAAATGAAGAGGACGCATCGGCGTTACTTGATGAATTGATCGGTGAAGACGATGGCGAGTCACTTAACGAGCTTGACCCTCTTGAAGAGCTAGAGGATATCGCGGGCTTGAGCGAAGAGCCTGCGATCGACGAAGACAGTACCGATTTACTCGATGAGTTGATTGGCTTTGATGATGAGGACTCATCCGACGATGACTTTGACCCGCTTGATGAGCTAGAAAAGCTGTCGGGATTTGATGGTGACGATACTCTAGAAGACATTGATGAAAACAGTGTTGACCTGTTGGACGAGCTGCTCAGCGACGAGAGCGTTGAAGAAGAGCAGAACGAAACAAGCAGTGAAATCGCCCCATTTGATGAATTGATTCGTGAAGATGACGAGACAGAGCAAACAGCGGCTAAACAGAGCGATGACGATCTTCTCGCTTCGCTAGGTTTTGATGATTTAGAGCCAGCAGTAGAGGAAGTACTGCCTCAATCTCAACCAGTGATGGATGCTGAGCCTGTTGTTGATCTAGAAGATGAAAAGGCTGCGCTGGGTTTAGACTCTGGTTTGGATATCGATGCGTTATTGAGTGAAAATCAGCCAGAGGCTGAAACACAATCGTTAGAACAAGCATCAAACGACGAACTTGACTCAGAAGCAGCCGAATCTATTGCCGACTTTGATAGCAACGATTTCCTTGGTGATCTAGAAGACGCGTCGCCTGAGCATGATCCGTTAATGACGGAACTGGATGAGCTATTCGAAAGTAACAATGAAGCTCTGTTACCAAGTGAACAAGAGCGTTCAGACTTTGCCGCAGAACTGGATGCTTTGATCGGTGAAGAAGCATCAGAAACGGACACTGAAGAGCAGCAATTTGAAGCGCCAACTCAAGACAGCGAAGTTGCCGAGAATACGCTTGAAGAGCATTCATCTGAGCTGCCTGAAGCATTAGCGCCACAAGAAGAAACGATCGTAGAACCGGATGCAGAACCGGCTCCAGCGTTCACGCCAACACCAAATACGGTTGAAAACGAATTTGGAATTCCTCAAGAAGAGGATTGGCTGGTTGATGAGATCGAATCTGAGAGCAAAGTTGAACAAGAGCCGGTGGCGGCAAGCTCAACTGATGCTGATGTTGACGAAGAGGAGTTCAACTTCGATGAGTTGGAACTTCCTGAGTTTAACGAAGAAGACGCATTAGCTTCGATGGTCGATGAGCCTGCGCTAGCTGAATCTGAAACCGTTGAGCCTGAAGCATCAGTTGCGGAAGCAGAAGAAGAGTTCAACTTCGATGAGTTGGAGCTTCCAGAGTTTAACGAAGAAGACGCATTAGCTTCGATGGCCGATGAGCCTGCGCTAGCTGAATCTGAAACCGTTGAGCCTGAAGCATCAGTTGCGGAAGCAGAAGAAGAGTTCAACTTCGATGAGTTAGAGCTACCAGAGTTCAACGAAGAAGACGCACTGGCATCTATGGCTGAAGAGCCTACGCTTGAGGAGTCTGAAACCGCTGAGCCTGAAGCATCAGTTGCGCAAGCAGAAGAAGAGTTCAACTTTGATGAGTTGGAGCTTCCTGAGTTCAACGAAGAAGACGCATTAGCCTCAATGGTCGAAGAGCCTACGCTTGCGGAATCTGAAATCAGTGAGCCTCAAACGCCAGTTGCGCAAGCAGAAGAAGAGTTCAACTTCGATGAGTTAGAGCTTCCAGAGTTCAACGAAGAAGACGCATTAGCTTCGATGGCTGAAGAGCCAGCGCTTGCGGAATCTGAAATTACTGAGCCTGAAGCGCCAGTTGCGGAAGCAGAAGACGAGTTCAACTTCGACGACTTCGAACTACCAGAGTTCAATGAAGAAGACGCTTTGGCATCAGTGACAGAAGAGGTAGCAAGTTCTGACTCTGACACTGTTGAATCTGAGGTTGTTAAAGAGCACTCAGAAGTCTCTCAAGCTGTACAACAAGCAGAGAATGACCATGACGCTCTGTTTGAAGTCTTCGCGCAACCAGAAGCTTTCAGTGCCGATTTAGAGCCTGAGCCGAGCAATGACCTAGAGTCGGAATTAAATGACTTTGAAGAGTCTGCGATGGCGAACTTGTTGTCTGAAAATGCTGAGTCTGAAGTATTTGATGGCAAGTTAGACAGCGACACCATTGCGAGTGCAGGTATGGACTTTGAAACCATGCTGGATGTTGGTGACGATTGGGATGGCTTTAAGCTGTCGCCAGAAAACACCTCGTCAACGGCAGAGGTTCCAGAAGACCAGCGTGAAGTATGGAGTTCATCAGAAGCACTGGCACAGCCAGAGATCGCGCAAGAAAACTGGGGTGAGCAAGACGACCTAACCGATTTTGATCCGAAGAAAAATCAATTCATGACCATTGATGAGTTGATGGCTCAGGTAGACAAAGACGGTGGTGAGTTTGAAGAGCAAGAGCTCAAACTTGACGTGGGTTTGAATGAGTTCCCGGATGTGATTGGCGATATTGGTGATGTCGACGTAGATACCAATGCAGAAGCCGCAGGTAAGCTCGACCTAGCAAAAATCTACCTTGAAATGAACGATCCTCAAGGTGCGATTAAACTATTAGAGGAAGCTATCGTCTACGGGGAAGATGATATTCGCCGAGAGGCTAAGAGTCTCATCGATACGATTAACGGTCGATAAGTAAAAAGGGGTAGCAAACGCTGCCCTTTTTTGTATCTGGAAGGAGTTACGTATATACTTCCCGCCCCATTTTAGAGTTCGAAGGTTAAAATGAGAATCGCATTAGGTATCGAATACAACGGTACAAACTACTTTGGTTGGCAACGCCAAAGAGACGTGAAAAGTGTCCAAGAAGAGCTAGAAAAAGCATTGTCCGTGGTCGCGAACCATCCTGTCGAAGTACAGTGTGCGGGTCGTACCGATGCTGGCGTACATGGCACTGGTCAGGTTGTTCACTTTGACACCAACGTGAGTCGTAAAATGGTGGCTTGGACCATGGGCGCAAACGCGAACATGCCAAGTGATATCGCTGTCCGCTGGGCAGTGGAAGTGAACGATGATTTCCATGCTCGATTCTCAGCAACCGCACGTCGTTACCGCTACATTATTTTCAACCACGCACTGCGCCCAGGTATTTTGAACTCTGGTGTGAGCCACTACCATGGTGAACTCGATGAGAAGAAGATGCATGAAGCAGGGCAGTATCTACTGGGTGAGAATGACTTTAGTTCATTCCGTGCGGCACATTGCCAATCATTAAGCCCATGCAGAAACATGATGCACTTGAACGTGACTCGTCATGGTGATTACATCGTGATTGATATTAAAGCGAACGCTTTTGTACACCATATGGTGCGCAACATTACCGGTAGTCTCATTAAAGTGGGTCGAGGCGAAGAAAAGCCAGAGTGGATCAAGTCACTTTTAGAAGCGAAAGATCGCAAATTAGCAGGCGCAACGGCCAAAGCTGAGGGCCTATATTTGGTGGATGTGGACTACCCAGAAGAGTTCGGATTACCACGTGTGCCGATCGGTCCGTTATTTTTGCCCGATAATTTGAACTAAATTTGCGATTTTGTTTCAAAATATCGGTACTTTAGACTGGATACGTACAGAAACTGTGCGTTATTAATGATATCAAAAATAGGTACAACCAGTTTTTTATCTACAGTCGCGGCAAGATATGTTTTAATCCATCCGCAATATTCCGAATTTATATCTTTCGCAATGAAGCGGAAGAGTTGAGAGAAAAGGTCTTCCATGAGTTGGCTTGAAAAGATTTTAGAGAAAAGCAACCTAGTAAGTTCACGTAAAGCTTCTATCCCTGAAGGCGTGTGGACGAAATGTACTTCTTGTGAGCAGGTTTTATACCATGCTGAGCTTGAGCGTAACCTAGAAGTTTGTCCTAAGTGTAATCACCACATGCGCATGAAAGCGCGTCGTCGTCTAGAAACATTCCTAGATGAAGGTGAACGCGTAGAGCTTGGCACTGAACTTGAGCCACAAGATAAACTGAAGTTTAAAGATTCTAAACGTTACAAAGAGCGTATCTCTGCAGCGCAAAAGAGCAGTGGCGAGAAAGATGCACTGATCGTAATGCAAGGTGAATTGCTGGGCATGCCACTAGTGGCGTGTGCGTTTGAATTCTCTTTCATGGGTGGTTCAATGGGTTCAGTTGTTGGTGCACGCTTTGTTAAAGCGGTAGAAGCAGCAATTGAAAACAACTGCGCGCTTGTTTGTTTCTCAGCAAGTGGTGGTGCGCGTATGCAAGAGGCTCTAATGTCTCTAATGCAAATGGCGAAAACCAGTGCGGCACTTGAGCGTCTTTCTGACAAAGGCCTGCCATTCATCTCTGTACTGACTGACCCAACAATGGGTGGTGTATCAGCGAGTTTGGCGATGCTAGGTGACATCAATATTGGTGAACCTAAAGCACTTATCGGCTTTGCAGGTCGTCGTGTAATCGAACAGACAGTACGTGAAGATCTTCCTGAAGGCTTCCAACGTAGTGAGTTCCTTCTTGAGCATGGTGCGATTGACATGATCGTTGACCGTCGTGAAATGCGTCAGCGTGTGGGTGGTCTAGTGGCTAAGCTAACTAACCACAAGTCTCCTATGGTGGTTTCGGTTAACGAATCTCCAAATGAAGAACCATATTCTGTACCAGAAGCGGACGAAAAAGGGTAAAGTATCAGCTAACATAAAAACCAAAGAAATTAATGGTTAAAGTTAGATGACCCAAAACTCTATTCCTCAAGCCACATCCTCTCTAACGATGTGGCTTGATTATTTAACAAATCTCCACACTTCAGCTATCGACCTTGGCTTAGACCGCGTTCAAGCGGTAGCGCAAAAAGCCAACCTTACCAAACCAGCTCCTACTGTGATTACTGTTGCCGGCACCAATGGCAAGGGTTCGACGTGCGCGTTAATGGAAGCGATTCTATTAGATGCAGGTTATTCAGTGGGCGTTTACAGCTCACCACACCTAATTCGTTACAATGAGCGTGTTCGTATTAACGGAGTCGATGCAGAAGACAGCAAGCACTGTGCAGCGTTTGACTACGTTGAGCAACAACGCGGCGACATCAGCCTAAGCTTGTTTGAATTCGGTACGCTAGCCGCACTTCGTATTTTCCAAGTTGAGAAAGTCGATGTGGTTTTGTTAGAAGTTGGCCTCGGTGGCCGCTTAGATGCGACTAACGTTGTTGATCACGATGTATCAGTGATTACCAGCTTGGCTATCGACCATGTTGATTGGCTGGGTGATGACATCAACGTGATTGGCTTTGAGAAAGCGGGCATCTACCGCTCGGGTAAGCCGGCGATTTGTGGCCAACCAACGCCACCAGCAACTGTTGCAGCACACGCAGATGACATTCAAGCTGAATTCTTCCAAGTCGGCATCCAGTTTGATTACCAGTTGACTGAGAAAGGTTGGAAGTGGACCAGTGGCGCATTTGCACTAGAAGACCTGCCAGTTCCATCGCTACCGTTACCAAATGCGGCGACAGCATTAATGGCTCTTGGCGCTTCAGAATTGCAAATCACTGACATTAATATCGTTAATGGCTTGAATAATGCTCGCCTAGCTGGCCGAATGCAGGTTTTGCAAACAGGTCCAGAAATCGTTCTTGATGTCGCGCACAATCCTCACTCAGCAGAATACTTAGTTGAGAAGGTCAAACGCCAATACGCGGATAACAACATTCACGTTGTGGTGGCTATGCTGCACGATAAAGACATCAAGGCAACAATCGAAGCATTAACCCCAATTGCAACACAATGGTACCCAGCATCGCTGACAGGCCCACGTGCGGCAACAGCAGATGAATTGTGCCAATACTTACCTCAAGGTCAAGTTCAGTTCCAAACACCAGTAGAGGCGTTTGAGAGTGCGAAAACTCACGCGGCTCAAGATGATGTCATTCTGGTAGTTGGATCCTTCCATACTGTGGGCGAAGTGTTGGAGCATTGGCAATCAAATAATGAGTAATCAAAGGTAATTTGATGGCAAGTAAATTCCAAAGTCGTTTAGTCGGCACCATCATTCTAGTAGCAGTGGGGGTCATCGTACTTCCTGATGTCCTAGATGGTAAGAAACTGCACTACAAAGAAGAGTTTGCCAGTATTCCTATCAAACCTGAGCTTGATAGCGATGTGGAGAACTTCGAAATACTTGAGCCTGTAGAAGATGATGTCTCTTTGCCTGAATCTCCGGTAACGGCAACGGTGAATGAATCTGAAGAGCCTCATGTCGCAGTTTCACAGCCAGAATCGGAGCCTGCGATTCAACCGGAAGAAGTCAAACAGCCTGAACAAGTTGAAGTTGCTGTTCGTCCGGTTGAAGATAAAAATCAATATGAAGATTCCGCCTGGATCATTCAGTTGATGGCACTGAAAAATCATGAGAATGCAGTTGCACTGGTAGAGGATTTACAGAAGCGTGGTTACCAAGCTCATGTAAAAAAAGAGACAGCCTTTACTCGCGTGATTGTTGGTCCTGATGTATCAAAAAGTAAACTTGAACGACAGGTCAAGGAATTACAAAAAATTACAGGCTCAAAAGGTCAATTGCTTAAATTTAAGCCATTAAATCCATAAGAAAACGTTTGCGTCAGCATTTTTTCTGTTAAAATGCGCGCCAACTTAAGATGAAGAAAACATGAATTGGTTAGATTTTGTCATTTTAGGTGTGATCGGATTTTCAGCTCTGATCAGTTTAGTTCGCGGTTTTGCTAAAGAAGCTTTGTCTTTGGTGATTTGGTTCGGAGCATTTTTTATCTCCAGTAACTACTACGCCAAATTGGCGGTGTATTTCACCAACATCGAAGACGAAATGTTTCGAAACGGAGCCGCAATTGCGGCGTTATTCGTCGCAACCCTAGTGGTTGGTGCAGTGGTGAATTACGTCATTGGTCAACTGGTACAAAAAACAGGACTGTCAGGTACCGATCGAATTCTCGGTGTGGTGTTTGGTGGTTTACGCGGAGTACTGATTGTTTCTGCGGTGCTGTTTTTTATGGATGCGTTTACTGCATTCCCAAGCTCGGATTGGTGGAAAGAGTCACAGTTGGTCCCTGAGTTCAGCCGTATCATCGCCCCATTCTTCGAGCATTTAAAAGCAACATCAAGTTTTCTGTCTGGCACTATCTAGTAGTGCCAGCTACTGTCGCAAATCGAGGATTAGGACATGTGTGGTATTGTTGGAATCGTGGGCACAACGCCTGTAAACCAGTCTATTTATGACGCGTTAACGGTGTTACAGCATCGTGGCCAAGATGCCGCTGGTATTTGTACCATAGAAAGCAATCGTTTTCGTCTGCGTAAGGCGAACGGTTTAGTGAAGGATGTGTTCGAAGCAAGACACATGCAACGCTTACAAGGTGAGGTAGGTATTGGCCATGTTCGTTACCCTACCGCTGGCAGCTCAAGTGCCTCAGAAGCTCAACCTTTCTACGTAAACTCTCCTTTCGGTATTACACTTGCCCACAACGGTAACCTGACTAACGCACACGAAGTTCGTCAGAAACTGTTTGAAAAAGATCGCCGCCACGTTAACACCACTTCAGATTCAGAAGTGCTGCTCAATGTATTGGCTCATGAAATTGACACAGTCAAAGGCAACGTCACTTCAGAAGATGTGTTCCGCGCTGTCACTAACGTACATCGCACCATCCGCGGTGCATACGCGGTAACGGCAATGATCATCGGTCACGGTATGATTGCATTTCGCGACCCACACGGTATTCGTCCGCTTTGTCTTGGCAAGCGCGAAGTAAATGGCACAACAGAATACATGGTTGCTTCTGAATCTGTTGCACTTGATGCAGTTGGTTTTGACTTCATGCGTGATGTGGCACCTGGTGAAGCGATTTATGCGACATTTGACGGTGAACTTTACACCAAGCAATGTGCAGACAACCCAAAACTGAACCCATGTATTTTTGAGTTCGTTTACTTTGCTCGTCCGGATTCATTCATCGATAAGATTTCGGTTTACAGTGCGCGCGTTGAAATGGGTAAGAAGCTTGGTGAGCGCATCAGTGAAGACTACGCCGATCTGGACATCGATGTGGTTATCCCAATTCCAGAAACCTCTTGCGATATTGCCCTGCAAATTGCTCAAGCGATCGATAAGCCATACCGCCAAGGTTTCGTGAAAAACCGCTACGTAGGCCGTACCTTCATCATGCCTGGTCAACAGCAGCGCAAGAAATCGGTACGTCGTAAGCTGAACGCGATTCGCTCAGAGTTCAAAGGTAAGAATGTTCTGCTCGTTGATGATTCTATCGTTCGTGGCACCACATCTGAGCAGATCATCGAGATGGCTCGTGACTCAGGAGCGAACAAAGTGTTTATGGTTTCTGCTGCGCCAGAAGTTCGTTTCCCGAACGTCTACGGCATCGATATGCCGAGTGCAGCAGAGCTGATTGCACATGGTCGTGATAACGATACTATTTGTAAACAAATTGGTGCGGATGCGCTTATCTACCAGCGCCTCGATGACTTAGTTGAGGCAGTAGGTCTTGGCAACCAAGACATCACTCAGTTCGACACTTCGGTATTTAACGGTGAGTACGTAACGGGTGATATTGACCAACAATACCTTGATTTCCTGGACGGCCTTCGCAATGACGATGCGAAAGTACAGCGTGAGATCCAGCAAGACCTAGCGAACCTAGAGCTGCACAATGAAGGCGCTTAAATAGCACTTCTCAAGATATAAAAAACCAGAGCCAAGGCTCTGGTTTTTCGTTTCTATTCGCTTATGTTTTTCAGCTTAGTGAATGTTGTAAGCAATCACGAAGTCGATGAACAAGCGCACTTTCTCTGGTAAGTGATCTTTGTGGTTGTACAGCATGTAGATGTCGCGCGGGTTTGCGCTCCAATCAGGCAGTATACGCACTAGGTCACCACTTTCGATGTACTCTTTGATCATCACGTCAGGCATCAAAGTAATGCCTAAACCTTCTGAACAAGAGCTACGTACTACGTTCAGTGCGTTAGCTTGGAAACGGCCGCGTTCTACGTTCACCACAGACTCGCCCTTGCTGTTGATCAGGGTCCACTTGATAAGTGGTGAGCCTTTTAGCAAAGAGTGGTTAGAAAGCTCTTCAGCATGATTTGGCGCTGGGCTCGCGTTCAAGTAATCAGGACTAGCAACCAGGATGTCTTTCACTTCACCGATTTTACGTGCAATCAAGCTTGAATCACGTTGTGGACCAACACGGAAGATCACATCCCACTCAGTAGGATCAAGTTGATCGGCATTGCTTTCCGTTGTCAGTTCGATGTTGATATCTGGGTACTGTTTCATGAACGCATTGAACATTGGCATCATCATGCGCTTTGTCAGGTTGTACGGGGCAGAGATTTTTATCTTGCCCGATGCCCCACGACAGTCATCCGTAATCTCTTCAGCGGTTGAGGTTAGGCGTTGCAACAGTGGTGAGCATTCATGGTAAAAGCGTTCCCCGGCTTCAGTCAGAGAAAGCTTACGCGCATGACGGTTCAGCAATCGAAGATTGACAGAGTCTTCTAGCGCTTGAATGCGTCGGGTGATGGTTGCCACCGGAATCATGGTTTTTCGCGAAGTTGCGGTATAGCTCCCATTTTCGACAACCAATCGAAATAGGTTTAGATCATCTAATTTCATATTTCCAGACACATTAAACTACCGTTTATGGCTAATTTATAATTAACTTTGTGATCAAAGTTTGCTTTAAGTCAACATGTTGCACCATTTGAACACAGCATAGCGCTTTTAGTAAACACTGATAAACCATGGAATATTTGTATAAACGTCAATTTAAGGCTACGGTTTATAACAAGGTGAAAGGGCCTGACGTCTTGCTGCATAACGTTTTGTAAGATGTAAATACAACAAAAATAATAACGTAGAAATTTGTTTTTTGACTGAGCTTTGTGAGGTGCAAAGGTATGTTTAAGACTCACAGTCAAACGGCAATGGTCTCGGCGCAAGAAATGGTCAATCAAAAACTCATCATGTTGGTGGACGATGACCCGATATTTCGTAAAGTGACTAGTGCTTATTTGGAAAGTCAGGGTTTTAAGGTAGTCGAAGCTGAGAATGGCCTTGAGGCGCTTCAACAACTAAGGGAATGCCACCCAGATCTTGTCTTGTGTGATTTATCTATGCCCGTGTTAGACGGGATCGAATTTGTCGAGGAAGTTAGTCTAGAGTATCCGTCGATGCCATTAATCGTCGTTTCTGGGACTGATGAGATGTCAGACGTTGCGAAAGCATTGCGTTTCGGCATCAAAGACTTTTTACCAAAACCAATCGGAAACTATGAACATTTGTCTCAAGCGATAGAAAACACGCTTGAGGATTCAGACTGTCATTTTGCGGAGCAACGCGACTTTTCAAGTCAGTGGTTTCGTGTTGATGACGGTGGGGAAATGCCAGATGAACAAGAACTGCATTGGCATTTAGAGTATTTACAACAAAACCCAAACGCAGCGCGGGACTTGCTTCATGCTCTGCTCCCTGAGAAAGACACTTCGCAGGGTGATTGGAAGTGCTCGTATCGTTTACTTCAATCTACCGATGTCATGCCTTTGGTGTTTGATTATCGATGGTTGATGAACGGTCAATTCGCTTTCTACCTGGTGGATTCAGCTTCGTTAGACAAAGACGGTGTGGCGACTACGCTATTAGTTCGTGCGTTGTTCGATGATTACTTACGTAACTTAAAAAGCTTTAGCGCCGATCTGAAAGACATGGTTGAAATCATCGAAAAGGGCATTCAGTGCTCTGAGTGTACGGGCGCAGTAGATGCCGTTTTTGGTATTGCGGATCTAGCCTCGGCTTCGGTTTCGATTCTGCCTGCGGGGCTTGATAGTCAGTGGTCTGATGGCCATGAAAATCAACACATAGCAGCTGCAAATAAACTTGGTGATGGAAGTTTGAAAAATTTCATTACAAGAGATTTGCCTCTGAAAACCAACGGGCAACTCTCTATCGGTTGTCTTGGTTCATCGAGCTTTAGTCTTAACATCATCCGATTAAACCGCCTGATGTAACTAGCAATCACTGCAGCTAATAATCACTGTACAAAAGCAGCTTTTTGAAGCTGCTTTTTTATTGCCTGCCGCAACCACTTAGCGAGCGCACTTTGCTCAATAACCTTACTTTTTACTGGTGTTTAGTATTTGTTGTTTAAGGTATAGTCAGCGCTTAAAACAATAATGACCCATTTATGCAACGATAATTTAACGATGCGTGGGTGGGAGAAGTAAAGTCAACAAGTGAGAAGAAGCAACATGGCAGACAAAGATTTTAAAGAACCTTATAATATTTTTTACTTTCTAGGTTTCATTGCAGTCCTTTTGATCCCAACTTTACCTGCAACGCTAACTTGGATTCGCGTAATGAACGGTTACGCAGGTTTTTAATCGAACGATTGTCTACTGGAGTCCACTATTCGTATTAAGCGTTACTTTTTCAATATTGCTGGTGGACTCTGCATGATGCTCGGCATTGCCGGTATCGTCCTTCCTCTATTACCCACAACACCTTTTATTCTTCTCGCTAGCGCTTGCTTTATGCGTGGTAGCCCTGCGTTTCATCGTTGGTTGCATGATCACAATACATTTGGCCCTATGCTGGAGAATTGGCACAAAAACCGCGCTGTCACGCGCAAGGTAAAACAACGTGGTGCGTTCTTCATCGTGCTGAGTTTCACCGTTTCTATCATTGTTGCGCCCATTACTTGGGTGAAAATTGCGCTTTTAGTGATGCTAATCGTTTTACTGAGTTGGTTTATGCGCCTGCCTGTGACTGAGTTGGTTGCTGACAGGGAAGAAAATCACTAAGATTGTAGAGAATAGTGTGCCCACTCTTCGAGTGGGCGTTTGTATTTTCAGCGTCTGTGACTTCGATTCAATTGAGCTCATAGCGGTGAAAACCTATTGTTTGTTGCCCTCATATATACTGCGATAAGAACAGAGGGTGATGAGCCAATCTAAGTAAATCGGTATTATGACTACAGAAACAATTTCACTGATCAGATCTAGCATCAAAAGCATTCAAGATTACCCAAAACCAGGCATTCTTTTCCGCGACGTAACTAGCCTTCTTGAAGACGCAAAAGCGTACCAAGCAACGATTAACCTATTGGTTGAGCGATACAAAGACATGGGCTTTACAAAAGTGGTTGGTACAGAAGCGCGTGGTTTCCTATTTGGTGCACCTCTAGCACTTGAACTCGGTGTTGGCTTTGTTCCTGTGCGTAAGCCAGGCAAATTGCCTCGCCCTACAATCGCTCAATCTTACGAGCTTGAGTACGGTGTTGATACGCTAGAAATTCATACTGATGCAATCGTAGAAGGCGATAAAGTATTGGTTGTTGACGATCTGCTAGCAACTGGCGGCACAATTGAAGCAACAACAAAACTGATCCGCCAATTAGGTGGTGAGGTAGAGCACGCTGCATTCGTTATCAACCTACCAGAAATTGGTGGTGATAAGCGCCTAGAAGGTCTAGGTCTGAACGTATACAGCATTTGCGAGTTTGAAGGACACTAATACATTCAATGAGTTATTTAGCTTTAGCGCGAAAATGGCGTCCTAACAAGTTTGATCAAGTCGTCGGGCAGAACCACGTCCTCACGGCTCTGGAGAACGCGTTAGCGCAAAATCGCTTACACCATGCGTACCTATTTAGCGGCACGCGAGGCGTTGGTAAAACGTCGATTGGCCGACTGTTTGCTAAGGGCCTGAACTGTGAAACGGGGATTACTGCTAACCCTTGTGGTGAGTGTGATACCTGTCGTGAGATTGATGAAGGTCGCTTTGTTGACCTATTAGAGATCGATGCAGCTTCTCGTACTAAAGTTGAAGACACTCGTGAACTGTTAGACAACGTTCAATACAAACCTGCTCGTGGACGTTTTAAAGTGTACCTCATCGATGAGGTACACATGCTTTCGCGTCACTCTTTCAATGCGCTGTTAAAAACGTTGGAAGAGCCTCCAGAGTATGTGAAGTTCTTGTTGGCTACGACGGATCCACAAAAACTGCCAGTGACGATTTTGTCGCGCTGTTTGCAGTTCCACCTCAAGCCAATCAGTGTTGATGATATTCATCAGCAACTTGACCATATTCTGGAAAAAGAACACGTTTCTGCAGAAGCAAGAGCACTTGGCATGATCTCGCACGCTGCAGATGGCAGTATGCGTGATGCACTTAGCCTTACTGACCAAGCTATCGCCCTAGGTAACGGTACGATTCAAACCGATATCGTGAGTCACATGCTTGGAACGATTGATACAGACCAAGCGATTCACTTGCTGGAATCGATCAGCAGTAAGCAACCTCAACAGGCGATGGACAAAATCCAGCAACTTGCATCAAACGGTGTGGAATGGGATGGGTTGTTACAACAATTGGCATCGCAGCTTCATCGTGTCGCGATGTACCAAGCTCTGCCATCGACCTTGGATCAGGCTCAACCTGATGCTGAAAAAATCGAATTACTGAGTAAAGCTCTAACGCCACAAGATGTTCAGCTTTACTACCAAATTGCTTTAAAAGGGCGTGAAGATCTGACGTTGTCACCTAATGGTCGCGTCGGCATGGAAATGATTGTATTGCGTATGATGGCATTCCGCCCATCAGCCAGTAACGGTGCAAACGTAATTTCGACGTCATCACAGCCACAAGTCGCGCCAGCTGCGGGTACGAGTCAGCCAAAAGCGGCTCCACAGCAGCCATCTCAACAGACATCATCGCAACAGCAACCAGTGTCTCAAGCGCCTGCACAGCAAATGCAAAGTCGCCCGATGACATCGGCACCGCAACAACAAGCCATATCTCAGCCAACGAGCCAGCCAGCGGCCCATAACCCAGCTTCGATGAATGAAGCGCCACAGTACCAACCTGAGTATCAGGGTGGCTACGATATGGCACCACAATACGATATGGCTCCGCCGATGAGTGAGAACCCTGCACCAACGCAGCAAGCTCCTCAACAGGCTCAGCCACAAGAAAGTGCCCCGGCACCAGCTCGCAGTAACTTGAGTGGCCTGCGTCACCAATTGCGTTCACAGCGTCAGGGGCAGCAACAGCAACAACAAGCACCTGGACAAAGTGGTGGTCCAAAAAAGTCTAACGCGACATCTGCACAAAAAGAATCGGTTATTGACCGTCTAGCGCAATTGCATGGCAATTCCGCGCAGGTGTCGCCTAAGTCTGCTCCTCAAGCTGAAAAACAAGCTCCAGAGGATGAAGCGTACCGTTGGCGACCAACCAAACCGGTTGAAAAGAAAGCCAATACGCAATTGACACCTACGCAGCTCAAGCAAGCGCTAGAGCACGAAAAGACGCCAGAAATGGCGCAAAAACTGGTTGATGAATCACTAGAGAAAAGCGAGTGGGCGAACCTGATTAGCAAGATGGATACGCCTAAGTTGGTTGAACAACTTGCATTAAACTCGCATTTCAACAAAGAAGGCTCGACAGTTTCGCTACAATTAAGAGGCAGTCAGGCACACTTGAACACCGACAGAGCGCAAAGTGAGCTGCACAGTGCACTGAACCATGTGTTGGGTGAAGAGTGTCATCTGAGTATTGATGTTAGCGAAAGTGGTGAGACGCCACTAGAGTTGAGAGATAGACTCTACCAAGAGAAATTACAGCAAGCGCTGAACAGTTTAGAAAACGATCCGCACGTACAATTCATCGAACGTCGATTCGCTGCAGAGCTTGATAAAGATAGTGTACGTCCTATCTAAAAATTGAACGGAATGGGGTTGAAAACCCAAAGTGACAACCCCATTAACAGATGCAACACCTAATTAAACCAGAGAGATAAACATGTTTGGTAAAGGCGGTATGGGCAACCTAATGAAGCAAGCCCAGCAAATGCAAGATCGCATGCAAAAGCTTCAAGAAGAAATCGCGAATATGGAAGTAACTGGCGAGTCTGGTGCTGGTCTAGTTAAAGTTACAATCACTGGTAGTCACAGTGTGCGTCGTGTAGAAATCGATGAAAGTCTGATGGAAGACGACAAAGAGATGCTAGAAGATCTTATCGCTGCAGCATTCAACGATGCAGCACGTCGCGTTGAAGAAACTCAAAAAGAGAAAATGGCTTCAGTAACTGGCGGTATGCAACTACCACCAGGCATGAAAATGCCATTCTAATCTGCTGAATTCTAACTAAGCGGATTTTCAATGCGTACCAGTCATATGCTGGAACAATTGATGGAGGCCTTACGTTGTCTACCTGGGGTTGGCCCCAAGTCGGCGCAGCGTATGGCCTTTCATTTGTTACAGCGTGATAGAAAAGGCGGTCTGCAACTAGCAGACGCGCTTAGCCAAGCAATGACAGAAATTGGCCATTGCACCGAGTGTCGTACTTTCACTGAAGAAGAAGTTTGTCATATTTGTACTAACCCAAAACGCCAAGAAAATGGTCAGATTTGTGTGGTAGAAAGTCCGGCAGACATCGCAGCAGTAGAAGCAACGGGTCAATACTCGGGTCGATACTTTGTTCTGATGGGACATTTATCACCGCTGGACGGAATTGGTCCAAGTGATATTGGTCTGGATGTATTGGATTACCGTCTGCGCCGCGGAGATATCTCTGAGGTGATTCTCGCTACCAACCCAACGGTAGAAGGGGAAGCGACGGCTCATTACATCGCAGAACTTTGTAAAGAACACCAAGTGGAAGCAAGCCGCATTGCACACGGTGTACCAGTAGGTGGCGAGCTTGAGCTCGTGGACGGGACTACTTTGTCACACTCCCTTCTGGGTCGACACAAGATTTAATAAAAAAGCCGCTGAATTCAGCGGCTTTTTTGATCGTGAGGTTCGAGAATCGATTAATCGTTTGATTCTGTACCTAGAAGGTTCTTGTAGATAAGGGCACCTAGAATACCACCAACGATTGGTGCTACCCAGAATAGCCAAAGCTGAGAAACCGCCCAGTCGCCAACAAATACCGCAACACCAGTACTACGCGCTGGGTTAACCGATGTGTTTGTCACAGGAATGCTGATTAGGTGAATCAGTGTCAAACATAGACCGATAGCGATAGGTGCGAAGCCTTGCGGTGCACGTTTGTCTGTTGCACCCATGATCACGATTAGGAACATCATCGTCATCACAACTTCAGTCACTAAAGCTGCAACCATTGAATATTGGCCAGGAGAATGCGCGCCGTAACCGTTCGCCGCAAAGCCAGAACCAACCACGTCAAAGCCCGTTTGACCCGTTGCGATCACGTAAAGTATGCCACCAGCAATCACACCACCAATCACTTGCGCGATGATGTAAGGCACAACGTCTTTAGTATCAAAGCGACCGCCGGCCCACAAACCGATGGTTACTGCTGGGTTTAGGTGACAACCTGAGATATGGCCAATAGCAAATGCCATTGTAAGTACGGTAAGACCGAACGCCAAAGAAACGCCCAACAGGCCAATGCCCACATCTGGGAAACCAGCAGCTAATACTGCACTACCACAACCACCAAGTACTAACCAAAAAGTACCAAAAACCTCTGCCATGTATTTATTCATGTTGTTTCCTATATCGGATTTAGATTACCCGCTGAACATAGTAGAGAATTGTCAGAAAAGTGTGAGTTGAAGCACGGAAATTAACCTAAATATAGGTTTGGAGTGATTTTGTCTCAGATATGAAACGGAATGGGTAGGTAAATGAGTTAAAAGGAAAACCTCGGTCATCATCATAAAGATGGATAACCGAGGTGAGAGGAATCGTTCGACTAGTGATACTAATCGTTAGCTAAATGCGATGAATGGTGAAATACATAGTAGGATGCCCGTTGCGATGATCAGGTAAAGTGAAGCGCCTTTGTATTTATGTAAGGAAGGCACTTGGTATACCAAGTAAGCTGGGATTAAACAGCCGATCAAACCGAAGATTGGGCTACATACCGAAGTGAAGCTCAACACTGGTAAGTTGAGTACGATTGCTCCCCAAGCCATTAGGATGGCAAATAAGATGATGCCTTTGGTGACGAGTTCGCGATTGATTTGTTCTTCTGGCATCACTTTTTTCAGCGCTAGCATGGCAAGGCCTTGGCAAGAGTCGCGGAAACCTAAGTACACACCGAAGAATGCCGTCATCACCGAGAAGATGTTTAGCATCAAGCTAAGAAGCTTTAAAGTAGTGCCGTCCATGCCTTGAGCAACCATCGCAAGCGCAGAGATGTTCTCGTTTGCTGCACGGACTGCTTGTTCATGAGACATCGCTAGCGTGAAAGAAATCGCGTAGAAAAACACGGTCACAAACAAAATGCCAAAAGCGATATTCATTGCGCGCATCGCTTTAAAACGGGCAACTTCAATTGACTTCTCTTTTGAACGGTAAGAGATCACCATCGGACTCAAGCTTTGAATAAACAAGATAGAGGTAAGGGTAAACGGTAGCAGTTCAATCGCATCTTTTAAGCCAGCACCAGCCGTTGGTACCGTACCGATATTAGCTAAATCCCACTTTTCTACCATCATGAAACCCAACAGGGCAACGGTACAAAGCTTAATTAGCACTAAGCCCGTACTGACTTTAAATAAGATCTTTTCGCCACGAGACGCGATCGCCACCAAAGCGCAAACCAATGCTAGACCATACAACGGGTTTTCCGACAACAGCCCCTCAGTGATACCAAAGCTGTGTAGGAAAGAGGCTGAGTCATTATTGATTGCTGTCGAGTATACGAATACCCAAATCACCAACATGATGAAGTAGAGTACGCCTAACAAAGCGCCCCATTTATTACCAAGGTAGCCTGAGATAACCCCCGCATAGTCTTGACACTTAGGAGAGGTGGAAAGCGTGTTAATAAATAGGCGTTGGAACAAGTACATCGCTGGATAACCAATCACCGCGGAGGCAAGAAATACCCAGATGCCAAGTACGCCCACTTTTACTGGAAGAAAAACAATACCAGCACCGATTGCCATGCCGATACTCATGATAACCCAGCCCCAGTCAGTGCTATCAAACTTAGTCGCCGCTTTCCATTCTGTGGCTGTCATTCCGGCTTTAACGTGAGGTGGTTCTTTAGTTATTGGAAGAGTTTGTGTAGGTACAGTAACGCTCATTGTCGTTTTCTCTTTGTTAGTATGAATTTTTCTCAAATCTATTTGAGAAAAAGATTAACAACAATTTTTTTGTGGAAAATTCAGATAAATTTGAGATCTCGGCAAAATTACTCAATAAAATCTGAGTTTAGATCGATTTGTGTGATCTGTAGTGGTTATTTTGCTCACATATAGTTGAAAGAATGACTTTGAAACGAAAGCTGAGTTTTATGACTAAAACTAAAAATTATGTGAGGATTAACATGAAAGAATTGATCGCT
The DNA here is from genome assembly GCF_030248375.1 of Vibrio sp. B181a. Lineage (NCBI taxonomy): Bacteria > Pseudomonadati > Pseudomonadota > Gammaproteobacteria > Vibrionales > Vibrionaceae > Vibrio > Vibrio sp. B181a. The sequence goes on from NZ_JAHGAD010000039.1 coordinate 26,610, forward strand.
TCAGAGCACGCTCCTGCCGCAATTGGCCCATATTCACACGGAACCACTTACGGGGATTTGATTTTTACTTCTGGTCAGCTCCCAGTTGATAGCACGACAGGCAAAGTAGTAGGGGGAGGGATTACTGCTCAAAGTCATCAATCTCTGACGAACTTAAAACATGTGCTTGAAGCGGGTAACGGCAGTTTAGATACGGTTCTAAAAACGACGTGTTACTTGGCAAATATCAGCGACTTTGCGGAATTCAACAAAGTGTATGCCGAGTTTTTCCAAAAAGATTGCCCAGCACGAAGCTGCTTTGCGGTGAAAGATCTTCCGCTAGGTGTTTTGATTGAAGTTGAAGCGATTGCTAGTAAAAAGTAATACGGAGAAAAAGCATGAATCAGCAATGGAACCATTATATCCAAATCATTAAGCAAGTTGTAAAACCTGCCCTCGGATGTACAGAACCCATTGCTGCTGCATATGCGGCAGCAGTTGCAAAGCGTGAGCTTGGATGCCAAACCCCGGATACGATTGAAGTTCGTGTCTCAGACAACTTATTTAAAAACTCAATGGGGGTTTACGTTCCCGGTACTGGGAAAATTGGCCTTAAGATCGCGGCGTCAGTTGGCGCGTTAGCGGGAGACCCAAACGCAGAACTGGAAGTTCTCGCTAAAATTAATCAAGACGATGTGACTGCTGCCCAGCAACTTATTGATGAAGAGCGAGTCAGTGTTGCTCGCATTGATACACAAGAATTTATCTTTTGCAGCGTGACCATGAGCGCTGGAGAAGACACAGTCTCGGTGACCATCAGCGGTGGGCACACTAACATCATTCAGATCACTCGAAATGGAGTGGTGACGTTTGATGCCCCGCAGCAGCAACGTGTTGCGACAGGATCGGTATGTGAAGGGGTTGATATCTCCATTAAGCAGATTTACGACTTTGCCCTTCAAGCGCCATTTGATGACATCAAATTCATTCTGCAAGCAGCGGAACTCAACTCTTCCTTAGCGCAAGAGGGTATCGACCGAGGTTACGGTTTAGAAATTGGCCGGACATTAAAAGGCAATATCGAACAAGGTTTACTTGGCAATGATCTGATGAGCAGAATCCAAATGATGACTTCTGCCGCATCAGATGCTCGAATGGGCGGCGCTACATTACCAGCCATGAGTAATTTCGGCAGTGGTAATCAAGGTATCGCGGCAACTATGCCAGTGGTGATTGCAGCTGAAGCCTTCCAAAGTGGTGAAGAGCAATTAGCAAGAGCTCTGATCATGAGCCATCTAGGCGCGATATACATCAAGTCTTACTACCCACCACTGTCTGCTTTTTGTGGCAACACGGTAACCAGTGCTGCAGCATCCATGGCGTTGGTATACCTTGCGGGTGGCACGTTTGAGCAATCATGTTATGCGATTCAAAACGTTATCAGTGATAGTTCGGGCATGGTGTGCGATGGTGCAAAATCCTCTTGTGCGATGAAAGTCTGCACTTCTTCTACTACGGCAGTGCGCTCATATTTGATGGCGATGGGTAACCACAGTGTGAAGAATCAAGGTATAGTAGGCGACGAAGTTGAACAAACTATAAGAAACGTAGGCTCTATGGTTAGACTTGGTATGCCGTATACTGATAAATCTATTATCGATATCATGTCGGCCTAGCCTCAAAGTTTTTGCTAAGGGAAGTAAATTGCAGCTTAAGAAACTCACCAAAAGTGATTTAGATATTTTGAATTCAATGAAGAACGTCGTCGATGGCATTGCCCGTATGTATGGTGAGCATACTGAAGTCGTTCTTCACAGTCTTGATGCAGAAGCACCGGAAATCATCAAAATTGCCAATGGCCACATCACTGAACGTGGAGAAGGCGCGCCAATTACCAACTTAGCAAGGATGAAGCTACTTGAGGGCAAGGACGTTTCAGACTCGTATCTGACTAAAACGGCGAGCGGAAAGACCTTGCACTCGATCACTACTATCGTCCGCAACCCAAAAAACAAGCCGATTGGCCTGCTTTGTATTAACGTGGATATGGATGTGCCAATGCAAGACTTCTTGCGTTCCATCATGCCACCGCAGCAGAACCCGTGTTGTACTGGGGCACAATCCCCAGAAACGTTTGCTCGTAATATTGACGAGACCATCATTAGTACGATTGAAACGGTTCAATCAGAAGTGTGGTCGAACGAAGCAATTAGCCCATCTAAACGCAATCGAGAGCTAGTGACACGCTTACAAGGTTTGGGGATTTTCAAATACAAAGATGCAGTATTAATGGTGGCCAACCACCTAGGTATCTCGCGTGATACGATCTACCTCTACCTAAGAGAATTGGGTAACGATTAAGTGAGCAGTTCTAGCTCAGTAATGTTGCTCAAAGCTTCCTGATTGGTTTTGCCACACACGATCGGGCACGGTTTGAATTCGTGGCAAACTTTTGGTCGCTCAGCTTTTCCGAATAGCTTGCATAGGTTGTCGTTATTCAATTGAACGCAACGTTCGCCAGCCGGTTTGCCATTTGGCATGCCAGGAATAGGGGAAGAGATACTCGGTGCAATGCAGCATGCCCCACAACCCAATCGACAATCCATCTAAAAGCCCTCGTAAAAATGAAGGGGGCATTATGGACATTTCTCGCTAGATTGGAAGAGGTGCGCGTAAATTCCTATCCATAAGATTACTTGGCTAAATACGAACAAATCTTACTCAATGCTCCTATCACTCCAGTAAGGCCTTAAAACTTGAATTTTGCCGTTCAGAGGGGTATAAAACGCACCCAATTCAATCCCATTCAGTAATAAGTAGTAAGCGTATGAGCACTCCATTTTGGCAAAGTAAATCGTTAGAACACATGACAGAAGAAGAATGGGAATCGCTCTGTGATGGGTGTGGCAAGTGTTGTCTGCACAAGCTAATGGATGAAGATACGGATGAAATCTATTACACCAATGTGGCGTGTAGTTGGCTGAACAGCAAAACATGTTCGTGTAAAGACTACCCGAACCGTTTCACTTCAGGCGAAGAGTGCACCAAGCTGACGCGTGAAGATATTGATGACTTTACATGGCTGCCGCACACTTGTGCATACCGCTTGTTGGCAGAAAACCAACCGCTGCCAGAGTGGCACCCATTAATCACTGGCTCTAAGTCTGCAATGCACGCAGCAGGGGAAAGTGTACGAAACAAAGTGGTGTATGAAATCGATGTGGTGGACTGGGAAGACCACATTTTGAATCATCCAAATCGCTCATAGCCGAATGTAAACAAGCCTTTCATAATGAAAGGCTTATTTGTTTTTAAGGGACTGAAACTCGCTCAACCTTTAATAAAGCGGTTGTAGACAAACAATACAACGAAAGCACCTAACGTTGCGGTGATGATGCTGCCTATATTCACGCCGTCTGCAGCGCCAAGGCCAACAAAGCTTCCTAAAAAGCCACCAACGAAAGCGCCCACGATACCCAGTACCATAGTGGCAATCCAACCGCCGCCATCATTACCTGGCATCAACCATTTAGCTAATGCACCAGCAATCAAGCCTAGAATAATCCAAGATAGAAAGCCCATGATTTCTCCTTAATCTTTAATCAATTAGCGTTCAGTTCGCTTAAATGATAGTCCATTGTGGGTAATGTGCAGATTCTTCATCAACTAATGACCATTGCAATGTAGCCCAAAATCAACACTAAGACAGAAGTTAGGGCGTAAGGTACTGGGTAGCCGATGGCTGGCATATCACTTTGACTCGCATCCTGAGCTCCTTTCATTGCAGGAGTGCTGTTTCGGCCTCCGGCACAGGCGCCTGCCAAAATTGCTGGGTTCATTTTGCGGAAGTACAAACCATACAACCAAGCCAGCAGCGGAGGTACCAATGCGGCTGTCACACCAAGTAACGCTATTTTTATGACGATAATGCCTTGGAACGAGGCGAGGATTTTTGGACCTACTGTAGCGGCAAGCACAGCAACAAACAGGTTAAGACCAATATCTTGTAAGAAGCTTCTTGCACCTTCGCTCATTGGTCCGCCAAAGGCTGGGTTTCGTGTTCGTAGGAAGGAGAACACAATACCAGTCAACATGCAGCCTGCAGAGGTACCAAGTGCAAATGGAATCCCCGCTAACGTGACGCTAAAGTGACCGAAAATGTAGCCAATAAGCAATGATAGGGCGAGGTAAAAAGTCTCTGTCACCGTGCTCTCAACAATGGCAACACTGTTCAGTTGTGACGCGGTTTTTTCTACACACCATTTGGAGCCGGCGATACGAATGACATCCCCAATTTCGACTTTGGTTTGAGGCAGTAAAGGCTGCTGGTGGCCTTGTCGGAATATCGCTTTGAAATAAACACCAAAACCCACTTCAGCATGTAATTGTGCAATGGTTTTACCAGCATGCTCTGACTTACCGACGTGGATGTCGGCGACTTCAATATCGACATTTCTCGCACGCGGCTCATCAACCTCGTTCCCAATATCGGCCTCACCTTCCGCAATCAACACGCGATATTCACCACGAATACCAATCACGTCATTAAGAGCTAGAGTTGGATTCTGTGAAGCGTCGATCACTTCATCGCCTCGTACGACTTTTAGGACCGCTGCGTCAGGGAAGGACTGGTATAGCTCCTGGACTGAACGCCCGACGAGTTCCTGATGTGTCACTTTATAGGCACGAACATCAATTGGAAGGACGCCAACATCTGAAAATCCAAACGTACTTGGTAGCTTTTCATCGTCGTCACCCGTCGAGAATTCCGCCTCGGCGTCTTTACCTGCTTTCACAGGGTCGATACCAAACAGAGAAGGGAGATACTTGATAAATAGGATAATGAGTACGGTCGATAAGACGTAGCTAATCGCGTAGCCTGCGGCAATGTTCGCGCTAACATGGTCGATACTCATGCCTTCTGGTGGCGTAAATGCCCCAGAGCTGATGGCTGATTGTGCGACCCCCATCACTGCGGTCACTGTGTAACTACCGGAGATGATTCCGGCGGCATATCCGGGCTCTAACCCCATCAGTTTGGCGCCGATGACCACAATTGCGAAATTGCTGAACACGACAATTAAGCCAATTACGACAAAGTCGATGCCACCGCGAGCCAACCCAGAGAAGAACTGAGGGCCAACTTTCATCCCGATGGCATACATAAACATCATTAAGAAGATGTCTGAGACTAGCCCGGGTTCTTCAATTTTTAATCCATAGACAGAGAACGAAGTCAGCGCTAGAGCAACGCCCACCACCAATGTGCCTGCTGTGGTGCCTAAGCTCACCCCTTTAAAGGTCAATCGGCCAAGTGGGTAACCAATAGCGAGTGATAAAAACAGAAATACGAATGGGTTTTCGGACAAGTAACTAAAAAGAAAAGACATACTGTCACCTGTGATTTTAAACGTTAAAAAGCAAGGAGCGCACGAGGCTCCCTGCTCTATGTGGAAGGGGACAATTAGCCGTGATTGAAGTTACTAGACTCGTCTGCATCGCTGCCGTTTACGACTGGATGCTTGTCGAAGAAGTCCACGCAGTGCTGCAAATCCGTGATCAGTAAGTCAGCCAAATCACGGCTGAAACCGTGACGGACTAAAATTCGCATGATGACCAAGTCTTCACGTTCCGCCGGCATCGCATACGCTGCGATTTGCCAACCACGAGATCGGATACGATCAGAAAGATCGTAAAGATTAAACCCTGGATTAGCCCCTTCTTTTATTGACCAACTCAGTGCAGGAATACCGCCGTGTCCATCATAGATAATGTGGAACATACCCATTTTCTCGATCTCTTGAGCAAGGTAGCGGGCAGTGTCATAACAGGCTTCATGGATTTTGCGGTAACCCTCTCGGCCAAGGCGAAGGAAGTTATAGTACTGAGCTACGATTTGCCCACCAGGACGAGAGAAGTTGAGGGCGAAGGTTGGCATGTTGCCACCAAGGTAGTTGACGTTGAAGATCAGGTCTTCGTGCAAAGCGTCCGCATCGCGCCATACAACCCATCCAACGCCAAGCGGTGAGAGCCCAAACTTATGCCCAGATGCGTTGATCGATTTCACGCGAGGTAATCGGAAATCCCAGACTAAATCAGGGTCGCAGAATGGAGCGAGAAACGCGCCGCTTGCACCATCCACGTGAATGGGAATATCTAAGCCTGTTTCTTCTTGGAGCCTATCCAGTGCATCATGCACCTCTTTTACAGGCTCGTATTGGCACGTAAAAGTCACACCAAGTGTTGGCACCACACCGATCGTATTTTCATCACAGCGCTTGATCACTTCCTCCGGTGTCATGATTAAGCGATCGCCTTGCATTGGTATTTCTCGTAATTCAATATCCCAATAACGAGCAAACTTATGCCAACACACTTGTACCGGACCACAGATGAGATTAGGGCGGTCAGTCGGTTTGCCTTGCTTCTTCATTTTTTCGCGCCACGCCCATTTGAGCGCCATTCCGCCTAGCATTGCTGCTTCGCTCGATCCTGTTGTCGAGCAACCCATTGGGTTTTCTGCATGAGGAGCATGCCAAAGGTCAGCCAACATGTGCACACAACGAGACTCAATCTCTGCTGTTTGTGGATACTCATCTTTATCGATCATGTTTTTATCGATGCACTCGTCCATCAGCTTGTGAACTTCGTCTTCCGCCCAGGTCTGGCAGAACGTCGCTAGGTTTTGGCGGGAGTTTCCATCTAGCATGAGTTCGTCGTGGACGACTTGATAAGCGTGAGAGGCCGCATGCTCATTTTCAGGAATGCGATACTTGGGCATCACAATAGAGAGATCTTTAGAACAGTAGACGTCGTCGAGAATTGAGCCTTTCAAGGCCGATTTTTTATGGAGTGGCATCTTCTAATCCTTTATCTTATTGAATTTGTTGTTTTTATTGTTAGTTCTATTGGTTGGTCGACTAACAACGCCGGCAGCAAAATAGATATAGCAGGCATTTATAAAATAGCCTTATTTATGTGTCAGGATGCGTATTGTTGGCGATGTTTTGTTCGGTTTTGTGTCCTAAAGAACAGATATCGTAAAAGTATGGTGTTTGGTGTTAGAAAAAGGTTGCTATAAAGGTGCTTTTATGAAGAGTGAGGCATGTTATTTAAAGAAGGCGCTCTAATTTATGTTCAGTGTTGTAAACTTAGAGCATATAATTTCAAGGCTTTATATCCCGATTCTTGATCGCTTAGATCGAGTAGTGTCTCTTACGAGGTAAAAATGACGTTACTATCTCCCCTAAAAGTGCGTTTTACACCGCTGGTGGTTTTATTTACGGTGTTGGCGTTAACGATGAGCTCTTTCATTGTGCGTGCGACAGAAAGTTCGGAAGCGCCTGCTGAGGCTCCGACAGTGTCTGCTGCTGAACAAGCGATTGATAATATCAATAAAGATATCATTGACTTATCTGAAACGTTAAAACTAGCCAGTGGCGATGAGCGTGACGCGCTTCAGCTTCAACTGTTTCAAAAAAATGAAGAGCTGAGAAGCCGCCTTTCAACCGCGATCAGTAATAAATCGATTCCTCATGAACAGCTTATTAAGCTAGTACAAACTCAAGAGAAGTACTCAGAAGGCGCTGTCGCGTACCTTGATGACAAGATCAAAACGCTGAACGGTGAGCTGAATTCTGCAAAAGACGAAGAAAAGCTTTCACTGCTTAACGAGTACCGCGAACTGCAGCATTACCTTGATGTGAGTTACGAGTCGAGCTGGCAAAACCTGAATTGGTTGAAGATGCTGGGCGTGCAAGATGAAGATGCGGACGTTGACTTTAAAGATAGCGTTGATAAGCGCATGCGTCTGCTATCAGCGTCGATTCAATACCTAAAGCAGCAAAGTGAGATCATCAGTTCACAAGTTTCTTCTAGTCCAGAGTCAGAAAAAGCGTCGTTGCAACTGAGCCAACTGATTCTTAAGCAGCGTTTAAACATTGCCACTGACAGCCTACGTACGCTGATTTCAATTGGCGATAAAGTAGGTATTGAGACGTCTGAATACAAACGTCAGATCTTTGAGGTGACAGGCAGCATCACTCATGACTTGCTCAATACAAAAGTCATTCTATCTATCCTAAGTCATTGGTCAAATGCAGCCGTCGACTGGTTTGCTGAAAACGCTCCGCAGCACATCTTCCAGCTGTTTGTGTTTGCTCTGATTCTTTTGATCGCCCGTGCTTTAGCGAAATTAACTCGCAAAGTGGTGAGTAAGACGGTTGCATCGAAGAACCTAAAAATGTCGCATTTGATGCAAGACTTCTTTATCTCGATGTCGGGTAAAGCAGTGTGGATCATCGGTATCATGGTTGGCCTGTCACAAATCGGTCTTAACCTTGCTCCAATCCTTACCGGTTTCGGTATTGCCGGTGTGATCATCGGTTTTGCATTGCAAGATACGCTATCGAACTTTGCTGCGGGTATGATGCTGCTTATTTACCGTCCATTCGATGTCGGTGATTTTGTTTATGCGGGTGGTGTCGATGGTAAAGTTAGCCACATGAGCTTGGTAAACACCACAATCCGAACGTTCGACAACCAAATCATCATCGTGCCAAACAGCAAGATCTGGGGTGATGTGATCAAGAACGTGACGCACGAGCGTATTCGTCGTGTTGATATGGTATTTGGTATTGGTTACGCGGATGACCTGTTAAAAGCTGAAGAAGTGTTGAACGATATTCTTACTTCACACCCATCAGTACTGCGTTCACCAGAGCCAAACATTAAGGTGCACACGCTAAATACTTCATCAGTGGACTTTATTGTTCGTCCTTGGGTGAAGACTGACGATTACTGGGATGTGTACTGGGATGTGACTAAAGAAGTGAAACTGCGTTTCGATCGCGAAGGTATTTCGATTCCATTCCCACAACAAGATGTGCATCTGCATATGGTAGAAAAGAAAGAGGTGTAAGCTTTTTCTGTTATCTATCCAATAAATCTTACCAATAAATAAGGCGCTCAACATGAGCGCCTTTTTTATTGGTTTATTGATAGGGCTTCGAGATTAGATCTCGTTGAAGAAAGTGATCGTAGGTTCACTGACAAGCAAGCTATCAATCTCAGTCAGAAGCGATTGAAAATGTGCCGTGTTGCAATGTGCGTCAAACGCAGCTTGGTCTGCAAACTGCTCTTGGAACAAGAATTGGCTTGGATCGTTTTTATCTTGGAACAGTTGGTAGCGTAGGCAGCCGGTCTCGTTTCGAGTCGGTTCTAGCATGGCTTCTAGCGCTTGCTTAAGTTGTGTAATGGTGTCTGTTTTTGCGTGAAATGCAGCAGTTAAATGAATCATAGTTGTATTTACTTCTTTGTTGTTATGGAAGGTATCTTTATGACTGATACCGTTACTAAAGGTACCGACCTTGACGCTGCAAGAACTCAATCTTGTAGCCGTCCGGATCAGTAATGAAGAAAAATGTCGCTAAGTGCTTTTCCTGATGATCAAAGACTTTGATGTCACTGGCTTCTATATCCAGCGAGGTGAGGCGTCGGTGAGTTGCGGCAATATCTTCGACACTGACAGCAAGATGGCCATAGCCATTGCCGTGTGTGTAAGGCTCGCTTTGATCGTGATTATGGGTGAGCTCTAGCTCGAAGTCCGTTTCAGGATTGGCTAGATAAGTAAGAGAAAAGCCGTCGAATACGTATTGGTCTTTGATTTCTAGCTCAAGTGCGTCGCGGTAAAACTTAAGGGAACGCTCCAGATCGCTTACGCGGATCATGGTATGAATCATTTTTGTCATGAGTACTCCTTAATATTGCGCTAAGACTAATCAGTTTTAGCGTGCAATAGGTAGTACTCGGGTACGACAATAAAATCAGGGCTTAGCTGAGCTCGTTAAGGGCTTGAGAAAGGGTCGCTTGTGGCCGACGCGCGTAAGTAAGGCAAGCACAGCGTAGTAGTGATGCGAAGTTATTGACTTCACCATTGTGTTCTAACGCTTCTTGGTAAACCGTACTGATAAACTTAGGCACTGTCATGTCTTGAGCAGAAGCAATTTCTTCAAGAATTAGCCAAAAGCTCGATTCTAATTTGACGCTGGTGACATGGCCATCAATGCGGATAGAGCGGGTGATAAATTGATAATTTTCCTGAGGTTGTTTAGCAAATATTTCGCACATATGATGTTGTTTGTTTTATAAATGACCCGCAGATATTGGCGTTTGAGACGCAGAGCGTCAACTATTTTGAGTATAAAAAACGCCCTCAAATGAGGGCGTGAAAGTGCACCAGTATAGTCAGTGCGGAGCATGGATTAGTTGATTTGCTCGATAAGGTATTCGCCAAGTTGCGAGTGATGCATGATTTTTGAAACTGGCAGAATGGTACCAGCAGGCCCCCATGCGAAGACATTCACAGGCGTATGGGTGTGCGTGCCTGTGCCCCAAACGGTGTTTTGTTTGGTTGCCTGTTCACGCGCTAATAAATTGCCTCTGTCGTTGTATGGGAAGAAGGCATCAAAGTCGTTAATGGCAGGAACATGCTCTTCACTCAAGTATTTGTGGCTCGCTAAACGGTAAGGATTTGGTTTGCTGGCCAATACGCGTTCCGCTTGCTCTGGTGTGATCGAAAAGTCGCTGTTGGCGTTCACAATTTCAGCCAGCTTTTCTGGGGTTTGTTTCGCTTTATCAAGCTTTTGGAACTCGCTGATCATACCGTAGTAGCTTTGCTTTTGATTGTAGAGGCCATCCAGAATATCAAATTGACCGAAGTTGAAATTTGGTGCGAAATCGCGTTTGGCAAATGCTTCTCCGCTGCGTTTCTCTGGCTTCGGCACATCAGATGAGGAATAGCTAAAGCCAAAAGAGCCGGTTTCATGATCGGCGGTGACGATCACAAGAGTATCTTCGCGGCCTTTTGCCCACTCATAAACGGAATTTACCGCTTCATCGAATTTGATCAGTTCATGCAGCATGGTACCCGCATCATTGCTGTGGCCTGCCCAGTCAATTTGTCCACCTTCAACCATTAGGAAGAAGCCGTCTTTGTCTTTTGAAAGCACATCTAACGCTTTCTCGGTCATCTCTTTGAGAGAAGGTTGGGTGCGCTTTGGATCGTCTTTGCTTTGGCTGTAAGCGATGCCATCATTCATTCCAGAGTAGGCAAATAAGCCTAGAACTTTGTCGCCTTTCGCCTCTTCAAGCATATTTCGGTTGAAAGCTAAGCTATACCCTTGTTGTTGAGCTTCAGTCAGCAGGTTACGCTCATCTTTACGCTTTGATTTTAGGTAAACATCACCTTGAGTGAGTTGCTCAAGTTGCTTGTATGTATCGCCTTTGTCGTTGGTTGACTTTGGAATCCAATGACGAAGACCACCAGATAGCATCACATCGACGCCAGTTTCTAGCATGTCTACAGCGATGCTGTTTTCGAGTGAACGGTGTGGTTGGTGCGAGGCAAAAGCTGCAGGTGTCGCGTGCGTCATTCGGGTGTCTGATACTAAGCCTGTTGCTTTCCCTTTTGCTTTCGCTTTTTCCAAAATAGTTTCAACATGGTTGCCTTGGCTGTCTATACCAATCACTTCAGAAGCCGTTGGAATGCCTGTCGCTAACATTGTCGCAGAGCAGGCTGAATCGACAACAATCGCGTCTTCAGGGTTTGTCAAAGAGGAACCGATCACACCTTCTTGTGCCAGCTTATATATCGCGGTTGTTTCACCTTTGTAAATTGAGTGCGGTGCATGGTTCGCGTAGGTTTCTAGCAGGCCAACTTGTTGTGGGCCCATGCCATCGCCAATCATTAAAATAACGTTTTTGATTTCTGCCGATAGGGCATTGAAAGAGAGCGTCGAAGCCGCCACTGCGGTTACGATTGGGGTCACTAAGTGCTTCATTGTATATTCCTTATTTATAAAAGCGGTCGCATTAAAACAAGGATTTATGACGGAAATACTACAGTCATAAAAGATTCATATGAAAGCCATGGTTATATTCTAAGCCTAATACAAAAAAAGCTCACCGAAGTGAGCTTTGAACTAGGTTTAGGAGTTGAAAGTCATGAGCTAAAGTTACACCGCGTACGCAGTACTTTGGGCCACGATTTGATTAAACTCGGCTCTAGACTGCTGAGCAGTTTCGGATAACTCGAGTTTTCTTTCTTTTGCTTTTACCACGTTATCCAGTAGGTCTTGCAACTCCTCTTGCATCTCCTGAGGTAAGTGATGGTCTGCAAAATCGTTGTCGTCGCTGTGCTCAAGAGCAAAAGCACGAATACGTTTACGAAGCTTCATCAACTCAGCCAGTGCGTCACGCTCATCTTCTGCTGCTTCTTGGGCTGCATCACGCGCACGCTCAAACCTTGCCATCGCCATCCCTTCGGTTGACCAAGGATCGAACTCTGGCAGTTCTTCGATGTTGATAGTTGGCTCTACATAATCTTCTTGATGGCGAATGTCCAACGTTGTGGCACGAACGGCTGACACCATCAACATGATGGAAATGCCAAGCAATGGCAAACCACCAACGATCGCTGCGGTTTGTAAGGTGCTTAGGCCGCCCATGAACATGAGTACTGTCGGAAGGAAAGACAGCGTAAATGCCCAGAACATGCGGTTCCAGCGCATCGGTTCTTCGGTCACATTATTTTGTACAACAGACGCAAGAATGTAAGAGATAGAGTCGAACGTGGTTGCGGTAAAGATAATACACAGCAATGTAAAGACCGCGATGACCAAGTAGCTCATTGGCAGAGCATCAAGCATTGAGAAGATGGCAGCGGTTGCCCCTTCTGCATTCAAGATGCCAACGACGTCCAACTCCCCTGATAGCTGTAGAGATAAGCCATAGTTGCCCAGAATCATGAAGAATAGGAAACAACCTAAAGAGCCGAAGAAGATGGAACCAGAGACCATTTGTTTGATCGTGCGACCGCGAGAGATACGCGCTACAAATAGACCCATACTTGGTGCGAACACGAGCCACCATGCCCAGTAGAAAATCGTCCAATCCTGTGGGAAGTGGGTGTTGTCGAACGTACCGTATCCGCCGAATGGTTCCGCCCATGTTGCCATCACAAAGAAGTTCGACAACATACGACCAATCGAGTCTAAGCCCGTTTCAAGCATGAAGATGGTTGGGCCAACGGCAAGTACAAAGGCAAGTAGTCCCATTGCACCCCAGAAGTTAATGTTACTGAGAACTTTAATGCCTTTTTCCATACCCGCGTAAGAAGAGTAAGCAAAAATCGCCGTACAGATAAGCAGTACCAGTACTTGGCTGTAGGTGTTCTTAGGCATGCCAAACAAGTAATGTAGGCCTTCACCAATCAGAGGTGCAGCCAAGCCCAAGCTGGTCGCTGCGCCGCCAAGTAGACCAAAGATAAACAGTACATCAACAATTTTACCTGCAGAACCTTTACTGCGCTCTTCACCAAGGACGGGCATCAAGGCACTGGAGACTTTCAGGACAGGCTGTTTACGTACGTAGAAGAAGTACGCAATCGGTAGAGCAGGAATCAGGTAGATAGACCAAGCGATTGGTCCCCAGTGGAAAAGACCGTAGGTTGCAGCCCAACGGACCGCTTCTTCGCTGCCAGGCTCAAGCTGGAAAGGAGGTGATTGGTAGTAGTAAGCCCATTCGATACAGCCCCAGTAAAGGATGCTGGCACCGATACCGCCACAGAAAAGCATGGCCGCCCATGATGCGGTGGTAAATTCTGGTTTTTCGTCTGGATCACCTAGCTTGATTTGCCCCATGTCGCTGAACACAACGTAAATCATGAAGATAAAGGCAGCAAGGCCAAGTGCAAGGTAGAGGAAACCGAGCTTGTCGGTCATAAAGGTCTTAGCAACCGCAATCCATTCTGCACCTTCTGTTGGAAACAAAATTAGAGGGAAAACAATCGAAAGGAGAAGCGCAATTGCGCCAAAAAAAGTGGGTTTGTCTATAAGAGAAAATGCGTTTTTCACAGTTCATCATCCGTTAATGAATAGTGATCCATTATGGACTTGGATAAAAAACGCGTTCAAATGAGGTTCGTTGTCGTAACGAAAGAAACTCTTGTTTAATCAATTGATTATTGGTTAAATTTCAAACTCTGGTCGCACGAAAGCTAGACTAGAGCCAAGATGATTCCACCCACAGTCAACGCCGCTGAAAGGTATTGGCCAGCAGAGTATGAGCCATCTTCCTCTTCTTCAATGGTGTCAGGGTGATCCATCCCCAATGCTCCATGAGCAAAAGACTCTACTTGGTCACCGACGGTTTTATTTTCCGCTTCGACTTTTTTACTCTCGTGATCAATTTGCTTTAGCGCCGCAAGCAACGCTTTTCCTTCTGAGGAGAGCGTGACTTTGTTTTGCTCCACTTTTAATGGTGCTGCGTCGGCAACGTTTTCTGCCGTTTTGGCTTGGTCTACTTTGTTTTGCTGCGCCGCGTATGTATTGACTGAATTGCTTCCTACTGGATTCATCTGTTACCCCTTCGAACAACGACACTCGCTCATTGAGTGCAGGTAAAAAGCAGTTATCTTTATATCGACGGCAAAAGACATTTCTTGAATCAATCAAATAAAAAATAGGTCTGTTTTTGCCGCTTCCTATGTATAAACAAAGTTGCTAGCAAAAAGCAGACCTATTTTTCTTCATCCTTTGTCAGACGATTCTGATCACTTACATTGTAGGTCGCTGTTACGTGTCGCTAAGTGCTTGTAAGCAGCCATGCGATTTGCGTCTTGTACATAGCGCACGGGCGGTTCGAGCACCTCAAGCTGATAATCGGAGCCATCTAAAGTGATGTTTGCCGTTGGGGTAATCACCAACACTTTTAAGCTTGGATTGCGATTCAAGATAGAAGCTGCTGTGCCTAAGCCGCTTTCAGTATGGAATTTTCCGGCAACGTGAACCACTTGAGTACCTGGATGTTTTTCCAAGTATTTGACGATGGATTCCGCCATAGTTTCATCCCATGTTACCTGAGCTGCGTATTGTTTTTCGGTCTGCTCAGGCTTGCCATGGTGCATAGATGCCATGAACTTTTCTTTGTACGGGCTGTTCGCTGTGTTGACGTCATCTGCAACAAAACTACGCTCATCGCTATCGAGTTTATCTAGGTAATCGACACCTTGGCGGCCAATACAACGAACAATGTTTTTCGGTGCGTTTGAGGCGATGACTGGAATTTCAGCCTGCTTAGCAAACTCAACTAATGGACGGTAATCACTTTCGTAATTTGGCCATGCATTACTTTGTTTCATGAAGTACTGCTCACCGATTTCACCGTTTAAGTAGGCATCTAATATCGCTTGCTTGTCGCGTGTCACTTGCTCCATTGAAAGGGCAAGAGGGCGATTCGTAGAAGATAACTGTTTTAACATGTCGGTCTGAAAACGGTGGATGCCAGCGTGCGTATGCCATTCACCAATCAGAATTACATCGGCTTGTTGTATCTCGGGCGTTAATTGATTAACTGAGATAGCTTCACCAGAAGGGGCATGAAGTTGGTAGTCATAGAAACTGGTCACGTTGTCAGCAACGGCGTTGGGAGCGGTCGGTGCGTTTGACGCACAACCTGTCAGTAAGCCCGTAAAAATCAGGCCTAGGGTAGAAAAGCGCATTAAAAAGCCTCCAAAAATGTCCGAATGATATTAATGGAGGCTGATAAATGAATCAATGGTAATGAGAATAATTTGCGTTACAGTTTATTCTTCATTCTCAGATTGAGCTGATTTCTTACGATAAACTCGTAACATAAAATCAGCCTCACATTGGAAAAGTGTAGATGACTTTAGCTCTTCACGAAGTTCATCGCTGGCTTTCCATGCAAATGGGGTCATTTGCAGTAAATCGAATGCCACGCCATCTTTTAAATCCATGACGTAGTTAAGCTTTTGTTGATGCTCAAGTTCGAATCCTTCGATACTTTCTGGTTCTTCGTTGTGCAAACGAATTTCCTGATAGATACGCTCGCGGAATTGATATAGGTGACGACCTGCTGGCGTTACCGTAATGACCACACCGCTATCTTTAATTACACGTTGCAGCTCTTCCGCTTTACATGGTGCGTAGATACGTAAGATCGCATCCAGAGATTGCTCTGCAAAAGGTAGGCGATGACTTGATGCCACGCTGAAATCGCAGTTAGGGTAGCGCTTAGAGGCGTAACGAATAGCGACTTTAGAGATGTCCAAGCCGTAAACATTTGCCGCTTCATTTTGAGCATGCAGAGACTGCTGAACTTGATCGGTGTAGTAGCCTTCACCACAACCAATGTCCAATAGCTGATGGCTTGTGCCTTCGGTGTACTTCGCACACAGGCGAGCAACTTCTTGGCGCATTGGATCGTAATGGTTGCCTTCTAGGAAACGACGACGTGCTTGCATCATTTCTTTGTTGTCACCTGGATCTTTTGAGCGTTTGTGATGTGCAGGCATCAAGTTAACGTAGCCTTCTTTTGCTAAGTCGAATTGATGATTGTTTTCACACTTAAACGTCTTAGCTGTGAGCTCAAGAGGTTGGTGACATAGAGGACATTGATAGTTCATGACGATCTCTGGACTGGAAGTAGGGCGGCAAATTCTATCAAAAAGGGATGCGGCAAGCGAAACAAAAAAGCGCTTCGAGTCGTCGCGCTTTGGGTGCTGAATGAGCGGCATACTGGAGGAAAAATCATACCTTAGGTTTAGGTCACGTTTATCGCTGTTTTTTCTGGGTATGGTTGAGGCTTTCCTAGCGTTTGATAGAAGCCGATATGACAAAGAAAATTATCTTAGACACAGACCCTGGCATTGACGATGCGATGGCGATTCTTTTTGCAGAATCACATCCAGACATAGAGCTAATGGGCATTACGACAGTTTATGGCAATGCGACCATAGACAATGCCACACAGAATGCTCTTTACCTAAAACAGAAGTTTGGTATGAAAGCGCAGGTTGCGAAAGGAGCGGATAAACCTTTAGTAAAAGCGCCGGTCGGAGCAACGGTTGTTGTGCATGGTGAAGCCGGCTTTGGTGATGTGAAGGCGCCAAGTTTACTGAATGTGAGTGCCATTGATACGCCCGCCTATCGTTACATCATTGATAGCGTTAGAGCGGAGCCGGGAGAAATTACCTTGGTGGCCGTAGGCCCTTTAACGAACCTTGCGCTTGCTTTGGAAGCGGACCCAGAAATCGTTAACTTGGTTAAAGAAGTGGTTGTGATGGGCGGCGCTTTCGGAGAGAACGATCATCGAGGCAATGTCACGCCATTTGCGGAAGCAAATATCCATGATGACCCTCATGCTGCCGATAAAGTATTCACTGCGTCTTGGCCTGTGGTGATTATTGGTTTGGATGTAACGGAAGAGAGTTTCTTTACCGGGCAATACCTAGACCAACTGCGAGAAGAGGCGGGTGAAGTCGGGCAATTTATTTGGGATGTCAGCCGCTACTATTTGAAGTTTTACTCAGAGAAGGTTGGAATGAATGGTTGCCATGTCCACGATCCTTCCGCGATTGCCTATGTGATTGAACCTGAGCTATTCACCTTACGCAGTGGTGCCGTCAGGGTGGTTACCGATGGACCCGCAGAAGGGATGACGATTCAGAAAACGGATCAACGCAAATACATGCACGATGAGTGGCGTGCTTTCTCCGCGCAAAACGTTGGGGTCGGTGTGAAAAGCGATACCCTGCTTTCACTGTATCGAGAATCGATTATTCGTTATTCAAAGCGATAATGGAGTAGGGTTATCGGTAATAGTCGATGACTTGCACAGATATCCTCTCGTTGCCTGACTCTACAGGAAGAGTAAAAGCATTCGACGTTGGATATTGATTTTGATTGTCGTAGGTTAGGCCTTCAATCTTCTTGAATGGTTTGTTCTTGTCATAGAACATCTCAATGGCGACTGCCGTTTTCTGGGACGCTGAAACTTGGAAACGGCAAATACCCGTCGGGCAATACACATGATATTGAGTTGGCGACAACTGCTTGTATTCGGCCACGTTCTTCGTGGGTTGTAACGAGATCTCAGTGTTGGCACAGCCAAACAATAAGCCCGTAAGAAGTGATATTGAATAAATGCGGTATTTCATGGTTATGCCATCATCTCGACTCATTTTGGTTGGTCTTAGTATGGCATGGGTAGCTCGTGTGTTGTGCTTTGGTGTTGTAAAAAAGGCCGGATGAGCCGGCCTTTAAACTGGATTACTGCGCCGAAATCACAGTGATAAGTTCGTGCGTCTCGCCTGGTTGTAACGTCTTGCCTTGCTCGATACTTGGTGCATGCACTGTCGATTCAACACACATCATGGTTGCGTAGCCGTTGTCTGCCATGTCACCCATGCCTTGTGCGCCTTCTGCCCAAGGGTTCCACAGCACTGCTGAGTTATGGCCTTGGTTTTCTACACTAAGAGTGCGATCCAATACTGGATCTTTCACCAAAATTTGCGCTTCTGGCTGAGTGTAAACACGGTCAATCGTATCAGTTAGTTGAAGGACATCACCGCCTTGGCAGATTTCACCTTCTTTCAAGCTGTCGATGTACTCTGGGCCCATACCTGTTGTTTGTGCTTGTTTGATATCACCTACGTTTAGATACGTGTGTAGTGCACCTGAGAATGTCCACTCTGCATCATCAATGTTGGTGACTTTCAATGTCACCTTTAGCTCGTCGCTGATTTCAACAACAAGACGAGCATCAAACATATGTGGCCAGATGTCGTGAGTTTCTTCGGTTGGGAAGAGAGCAAGTTCAACGATCACGCCGTTGTCGTTCTCACGGTGTTCAACCAATTCCCATTCTGCTGTGCGCGCAAAACCATGAGCTGGCGCTGCAATGCGGCCAAACCAAGGCCAACAAACAGGAATACCACCACGAAGTGCCGCTTTGCCATCAAAGATTGCTTTTTCGCTCATCCAGATTAGGTCTTCTTGGCCTGCTGGTGTGAACGACACGACATGACCACCATGCAGTGCGATACCTGCCGTTGCTTTCTCATGAATAACGCGAACGACTTTAACCTGATCAACTTCAACGATAGTGACATTGTCAGATAACACAGTGAGTGCTGGGAGAGTTTTTAAATCCATGTGTTATTTCCTATAGCTGGGAGGGAGAGCTTTTTAGACGCGCTTCGCACATTGAGTGCAACGTCGAGTCTTCATTCCCTCAAATTCCAGATACAAAAAAGGCGACTCTAGAGCCGCCTTTTCTTTAACGAAGTTATTCGCTAATTGCTAACTGTCTAATTACTTAGAGATGTGAGCGATTAGGTCTAGAACTTTGTTTGAGTAACCGATTTCGTTGTCGTACCAAGATACAACTTTAACGAAGTTATCAGTTAGAGCGATACCAGCTTTAGCATCGAATACTGAAGTTTGAACTTCACCGATGAAGTCTTGAGAAACAACTTGGTCTTCAGTGTAGCCTAGTACGCCAGCTAGTTCGCCTTCAGAAGCTTCTTTCATTGCTGCACAGATAGCTTCGTAAGATGCGCCTTCTTTTAGGTTAACTGTTAGGTCAACTACAGAAACGTTAGCAGTTGGTACGCGGAAAGCCATACCAGTTAGTTTGCCGTTTAGTTCAGGAAGAACAACGCCTACAGCTTTAGCAGCACCAGTTGATGATGGGATGATGTTTTGAGAAGCACCACGACCACCGCGCCAGTCTTTAGCAGAAGGACCGTCTACAGTTTTTTGAGTTGCTGTAGTAGCGTGAACTGTAGTCATAAGACCAGATTCGATACCGAACTTGTCGTTAAGAACTTTAGCGATAGGCGCTAGACAGTTAGTAGTACAAGAAGCGTTAGAAACGATGTCTTGACCAGCGTAAGTAGCGTGGTTAACGCCCATTACGAACATTGGAGTAGCGTCTTTTGAAGGACCAGTTAGAACAACTTTCTTCGCACCAGCAGTGATGTGCTTACGTGCAGTCTCGTCAGTTAGGAAAAGACCAGTTGCTTCAGCTACTACGTCAACGTCGATAGCATCCCATTTTAGGTCTTCTGGGTTGCGCTCTGCAGTTACACGTACAGTTTTACCGTTAACGATTAGGTTACCACCTTCAACTTCAACAGTACCGTTGAAACGGCCGTGAGTTGAGTCGTACTTAAGCATGTATGCCATGTAATCTACGTCGATAAGGTCGTTAATACCTACAACTTCGATGTCGTTGCGCTCTTGCGCTGCACGGAATACGAAACGACCGATACGGCCAAAACCGTTAATACCTACTTTGATAGTCATTATAGTTGCTCCACAACTTAATTTCTGATTAAAGATAACTGGTAGTAAAATTACAGAATCCAGTAAACATCTGCAACAGATAATCGGACTTAACTTGTTTAAAGTCAAAAAAAAGCGACGCTTTTTTTAACAATTCTTCGCAAATGCTCGTTTTTTAAACTTTTAACTGGTTATTCTACATCCCAGTTGGCGTAATATAACTTTCGAGATAAGAACTCGTATCAAATTAATTACACATGGTGTCCTGGTGAGAAAGTATGTGCTACAACTGTTACGAGAAGCAAGTTTTTTGCTAAAAAAGTCATTGCCAAAAATAAGAAATAAGGAACAGAAATTGGTAGAACAAAGCGGAAGAAAAGTAACGAAGTCCGATGAACATTGGCGTGAACAGCTCTCTGATGAAGAGTTTCGCGTTTGTCGTGAGCAAGGAACAGAGCCTCCGTTCTCCGGTAAACTGCTTCATAATAAGGAGACGGGTGTCTATGCTTGCACATGCTGCAATGCCCCTCTATTTGTCTCCGATAACAAGTACGATTCTGGCTGTGGATGGCCAAGTTTTGATGCGCCAATTAACGACACAGCGGTGCGTTATCTTAAGGATCTGAGCCACGGAATGGTGCGAACTGAGATTCGATGCGCGGCTTGTGATAGCCATTTAGGTCACGTTTTTGAAGATGGGCCACAAACGACAGGCGAACGCTATTGTGTAAACTCGGTGTCGTTAATTTTCAACAAATCCGACCAATAACGCCATTTTAGGCTGAAAGAATGTTTCATCCTTTCAATTAATAAAATACTAAGCGGTTACCTTGCAAATAAAAAAGCTCCCGATATGAACGGGAGCTTTTTATTTTATAAATCGACAGGAATCATCTTTGGTGAATAGTTCCCTTTATCGATCGCCTTCGATATAGATTTAGCCAGATCATCTAACTGTTCATATTGTCCTTGATCGGAAAAGTTGAACATGCGCTTTAACTGTTGTTCATCGGCGAGGGGAACATCGAAGCGTTTAGCAACCATCGCCCATAAGTAAGCTTGCTTTTTGTTACCCATACCTTGGTTAATGCTCGCTAATGATTTCAAGATCGCAGGGTTTAAGGATTTCTCATTCGACATCGAGAGCGCGTTATGCAGCAATGTTAGTGTCTTTTGTGGATCGCGGTTCGTGTAGAAAGTTGCGAGCGCATATTGCATTTCGGCAGTATTTAACTCTGGTTTTCCTTCCATTTGTAAAAACTGGCGACGTGCTTGATTATCGCCGGTTTGAGACCACAAGAAATACAGCGTGGCTGGATCTTCCGACCCTTTCAGTTCCGCAACGATACGATCCAACTCATCAATACTGTGCACCAAAGCATCAAAGCGTTTACGTTTTAACGCACTTTGATCGATAGGTGTGATTTGCGAGGCGAGTTCTAGACATTTGCGATACTCAGCAACCAAGCCATATTCGATTACTTGATTAGCTTCTGATGGATCTTTGAGAAGTTCAAAGCGATGCCAAACCAAATTCGTTCGTGGAATACGACATTGACCGTCGTCCATATTGAGGTTCTCACAACGAAGCTGCGGATTTTTCTCGCACAATTCTTCTGTGGTGACGTTGCCTTCGAAGCAACCTGTTAATGTCAGGCTGGCAAGCCCTGCTAGTAACCAGTATGTTCGTTTCATGGTTTTGCTTGTGATCCGTTACACCAATTCATTTTCGGGTTCTTGACTCTGCTTTCTATACCGTTATGTTCTGTAAATAGAATGTAATAAGAAGGTACATTATGGACGCAGAACAATTATTAAATGCGATAACTCCAGAAGTCTATGATCGATTGGTTTACGCAGTAGAGACAGGAAGATGGCCTGAGGGTACACCACTTTCTCAAGAGCAGCGAGACTCATGTATGCAAGCTGTGATGTTGTATCAATCAAAACACAACACAGATGCACAGCACATGACGGTTGCCGCTGGTGGTGAAATTAGCTTTAAATCTAAGCAAGAATTGAAGAAACAGTTCAGCCAAGAAGAACAAGACATCGTTCGCGTGAACCCAAATCTAAACTAAACGGTACATCTCTGTTCACCGGATAACTCCGTTAAAGCAAAAAGCCCAATTCACGTGAATTGGGCTTTTTCGTATCTTGTTGCTGGGCTATGGGTCTACTTGTTGTGCATTGGAATCACTTGTTGTGCTATGGCATCATTCGTTGCACTGTGAACCTGGTTATAGGCTCATTTCACCACGTAGGACTTCTTGCATCTTCTGTTTTATTTCTTCGTAAGACAAATCTTGGCTCAGAAGGTAGTGAAGTTTTGCCAATGCCGCTTCTGGTGTCATGTCGAAACCACTGATTACGCCAGAGTCAGCCAGAGCACAGCCCGTCGCGTAGCCACCCATATTTACCTTACCAGCCAAGCACTGAGTCAGGTTCACTACGATAACGCCACGCTCAGATGCTTCTTTAAGATGGCCAAGTAGTTCTGGGTTTTGCGGAGCGTTACCCACGCCAAACGTCAGTAGAATCATTGCGTTCACTGGCTGGCGAAGCGTGTTGCGAATCACTTCGTGCGAAATACCAGGGTACATGGTGATCACACCGATTGGTTGCGGCGTGATGTTGTGTACTTTGAAGTCACCTTCAGGTTTTGCGCCCACAGTAATGTTGCTGCTTATCTGAATGTTGATACCTGCTTCCAGAAGTGGAGGTAGGTTTGGTGAAGTGAAGGCATTAAAACCATCGGCATGAGACTTGGTACTGCGGTTACCGCGCATCAATTGGTTGTTGAAGAACAACGTCACTTCATTGATAGGGTAGTTTGCCGCAATGTGCAGTGCGTTAAGAAGGTTTGCTTGACCGTCTGAGCGCAATTCTGCCAGTGGAATTTGTGAGCCTGTTACGATGACTGGCTTACCTAGGTTCTCCAACATGAAAGACAAAGCAGACGCTGTGTATGCCATGGTGTCGGTACCATGCAGAATCACAAAGCCATCGTATTTGTCGTAGTTGTCACGGATGTCGTCTGCGATTTGCTGCCAGTCAGCTGGCGTCATATCTGATGAGTCGATCAGAGGCTCGTACTCATGGATAGTGTATTCCGGCATTTCAGGACGGTGGAACTCGGGCATACTGGCTAATTGCTTTTCCATAAAGCCAGCCACAGGCACGTAGCCGTGATCCGATTTTTGCATACCGATGGTGCCACCGGTGTAAGCGATGTAGATATGTTTTCTAGTCATCGTTCTACTTTACTTCATGTAGGGGAACAGTGGCGGGGATTATAGCGAAATGAAACCTAATAAAAAGGGGCATCTCGCACAGAGATGCCCCTTTTTGACCAAGCTAGGAAAGCTATTGCACTTGGCAGTTCAAACAGAAGGCGTATTGGCCTTTTGGATCGTTGAAGCTCTGCATCATGCTTGCATCTTGCTCAAGCTGTTGAGCAACAGGCTGTAAGCTCTTTGGTAAGAAGCTCGTCGCATCGATGCCCAAAGAGACTTTCACTTGGTTCATGAACTCTTGGACGAACTGTTCTGTCGGTGATAATGGTTCTTCAACCCAGTAGAGCTCATAGTTTTCTACTTCAGCCAGTTTCGCTGCCAGTTTCACTGCGTCATCAAAGTCACCCATTTGGTCTACAAGGCCGAATGACATTGCATCTTGACCTGTCCAAACTCGACCTTGAGCGACTTTATCTACTTCGTCTAGTGACATATCTCGATTTGAGCCAACCAGAGAGATAAAGCGCTTGTAGCCATGTTCGATACCGAGCTGGAATGCTTGAGATGCACCATCTGAAAGACCCGTCGTGATGCCATCACCAGAGAATGGTGATGTGCCAACACCATCGGTACTGATACCAAGTTTGGTAAAGCCTTTTTCAAATGTCGTGATAACACTGAAGATGCCAATCGAGCCAGTTAGCGTAGTTGGCTGAGCAACAATCTTATCTGCACTCATTGAGATCCAGTAACCGCCGGAAGCCGCTAAGCTAGACATCGAAACCACAACTGGTTTACCTGCTTCTTTTAACGCTTCTACTTCGTTACGAATCACTTCAGAGGCAAAAGCGCTGCCTCCAGGGCTATCGACACGCAGGACAACCGCTTTAACTTTATCGTCGTTGCGAGCTTGACGAAGTAGGCTTGCCACCGTATCACCGCCAACGGTACCGCGCGGTTGTTGGCCATCCATAATGGCGCCGCTTGCTACGACAACAGCAATGTCATTTTCAGACGGCGTTAGGTTAGGGCGCATGGTCGCTAGGTAATCGTAGTAGCCAATTGCGTTGTAGCTGTCTTTACCGTCACTGCCGAACTCTTTTGCGAACAGCTTGCGTACGTCTTGACGTGTTGCTAGCTCATCGACTAGACCCATTTTAACGGCCAGTTGCGCAAGGTCACCATCGACGGATTTCATCTCAGCAAGCAATTCATCCATGGTTGGATTCAGTGCTTTGGCATCGATATTACGGTTGGTTGCTACGTCATCAACAAAGGCACTCCAAAGCTGAGTGATCCAGCGCGTCGCCGACTCTTTTGCCGCATCAGACATGTCGTCACGAATAAATGGCTCAATCGCAGACTTGTAAGTGCCCACGCGGAACACGTGCGTCGATACGTCTAACTTCTCTAACAAGGTTTTGTAGTACATCGAGTAAGAGCTGTAGCCCTTAATCAACACTCCGCCATCCGGAGCGAGGAAGACTTTATCTGCATAGCTCGCTAGGTAATATTGGCTTTGATTGTAGAAATCGCCGACTGCATAAACAGGTTTGCCAGACGTTTTAAATTCATTCAGCGCTTTGGCGATATAACGAAGTTTGGTCAGGTTAGTCTCAGGCATATCGCGCAGAGCCAGAACTAGGCCAGATACCTTAGGATCGTCTTTCGCGTAGCGAATGGTATCGACGATGTCGAACAATACGTTCTCTTTCGGCATCTCGTTACCAAGCACAGAGCCAGCTATCGAATCCATCGGGTTTACGTAACGGCGCTGCTCAACGATAGGCCCAGAAAGGTTCATTACCAGCGCGGATTCTTTTTCCACGGTTGGTTGACCTTCGCCAGTGTAGGTAAAGGCAAAGTAGAAAACGGCAATCATCACTAGGAAGATCAAGTTTGCCAGAGCAAGTCTGACAAAGGTGATGGCTTTCCATATCCCCTTAAATATCAGACCAATAAATTTGAAGAGTTTTTTCATCTTGTCTCCATAACGAGATAGTCATTCCCTAATCTTACAAAGTATGGGTTCTTATCTCTAAGATCTCAAAAGATAACAATTTTTTTAGCTTATCACGGCAATTCAACAATTGGCATATTTTAACGTGAGATTGACGCGTGTTGCAAAAATGTAAACGGGTGTTTGATCTTTTGGTTTTTGCGACGTACTGTGGTCAGACCACAACAATAAAAATGGATGTTTAGTGATGTCTGCCATGTACCCGAACTTGTTAAAGCCACTGGACTTAGGTTTTACACAACTACGAAACCGTGTCCTGATGGGATCAATGCACACAGGCCTAGAAGAGCATAAAGAAGGTCTACAGAAGCTTGCGGCGTTTTACGAAGAACGTGCAAAAGGTGGTGTAGGTCTTATCGTGACGGGCGGTTTCTCCCCTAATCTACGTGGTCGATTACATCCTTTGAGTGCAGAATTTAGTAAGCCAAAACATGCTAAAGCACACAAGGTAGTGACAGAAGCAGTACATAAACACGGCGGTAAAATTGCCCTACAAATCCTTCATGCTGGACGCTACGCGATGCACCCATTCGCGCAAAGTGCGTCGGGCATGAAAGCACCGATTGCTAAGTTCGCACCGAGCGAAATGAGCGATCGTCAAATCAAGAAAACCATCGACGCTTTTGCTAACAGCGCTGAGCTTGCGCAATTGGCTGGGTACGATGGTGTCGAACTGATGGGTTCGGAAGGCTACTTGATTAACCAATTCCTTTGTAAACGCACCAATATGCGTTATGACGAATGGGGCGGTAGCTATAAGAAGCGCATGCGCTTCCCAGTTGAAATCGTCAAAGCCGTACGCAAGGCCGTGGGTGAGAAGTTCATTATCATCTTCCGCCTTTCGATGCTTGATTTAGTTGAGCAAGGCAGCACATTTGAAGATGTTATCGAGTTAGCAAAAGCGCTAGAAGAAGCAGGCGTGACCATCATTAACACGGGTATCGGTTGGCACGAAGCACGAATTCCGACTATTGCTACTCAGGTTCCTCGTGGTGCGTTCACGTGGGTCACAGAGAAAGTCAAACCTCATGTGTCAGTGCCAATTATCACCTGTAACCGTATCAACACTCCAGATGAAGCCGAGCGAATTCTTTCTTCAGGTCACGCAGATATGGTGTCGATGGCACGTCCGTTTCTGGCAGACCCATATTTTGTCGCTAAGGCAGAGCAAGAGAAATCTCAACTGATCAACACGTGTATTGGTTGTAACCAAGCATGCTTGGACAATGTGTTCAAAGGTAAAAGAGCGAGTTGTCTAGTTAACCCGCTAGCGTGTTACGAGACGGAAATTGTTGTTGAAGAGGCATTCAAGAAGAAGAACATTGCGGTAGTTGGTGCCGGACCTGCTGGTTTGGCTTGTGCGACGACGCTGGCAGAACGCGGACACAAAGTGGATCTGTTTGAGAAGAACGATCGCATTGGCGGTCAGTTCCGCTTAGCGATGCAGATCCCGGGTAAAGAAGAGTTCCGTGAGACCATTCGTTACTTTGCTAACCGCATTGAAGAAACAGGGGTGAACCTTCACCTAGAGACAGAAGCCAATTACGACTTGTTGACCGAATACGATGAAGTCGTTATGGCATCGGGTGTTGAACCACGCAAAGTGAAAATCGATGGTATCGATAATCCTGAAAAAGTGATCGATTACCAAACACTGATTCGAGATAAAACGCCTGTGGGCGAGAAAGTCGCAATCGTCGGTGCTGGTGGTATCGGTGTCGATGTTGCTACCATGATCACTGAGCCTGTCGGTCAAACGCTGGACGATTGGTTGCATGAATGGGGCATCGACAAAGAAATGTCTCAACCGGGTGGCCTGTATCCTTATCCAGATGCTGTTAGCGATAAAGAAGTATGGGTGCTTCAGCGTCGTAAAGGTCGTGTCGGTAAAGGGCCGGGCAAAACTACAGGTTGGATTCATAAACGCACGCTAGAGAAGCGCGGTGTTCATCTATATGGTGGAGTGTCATACGACAAGATTGATGAAGCGGGTTTGCACATCCATGTGAATGGTAAAGAGCAGCTGCTAGAAGCCGACAAAGTGGTGATTTGTGCAGGGCAAGAATCGGTTCGCCCATTTGAAAACAAATGGCATGAATTGGGCGACAAACTACATATCATTGGTGGTGCAGACCATGCGGGTGAGCTTGATGCTGTGCGAGCGATTCGCCAAGGTGTAAAGCTTGCCGTGAAACTATAAATCATAACCTTAACGCTTAGTCTTTTTCGTTCTTAACTTTTTATAGCTGCGCCAAGTGCGCAGCTTTTTTGTTTTGAAGTCCCTATAAAACAGAGTGTTATTTGCCAATGTGGATTATGCTAAAGTGAGCTGCGTAAAAAATAATAATTCAATTTAATAAGGACCTTTTCATGGAAGCTCTCGATCTTTTGCTCAATCGTCGTTCTATTGCTAAGTTGTCTGAGCCTGCACCAGAAGGTAAAGCGCTTGAAAACATTATTCGCGCGGGCCTACGTGCACCGGATCATGCAGGTTTGACACCTTGGCGCTTTGTCATTGCACAAGGTGACGGTTTAAAGAAATTATCAGACATTCTTGTGAAAGCGGCTGAAGCAGAAAACAGCGAAGAGGCCGTGATCGAAAAAGTGAAAAACGCCCCTTTCCGCGCGCCAATGGTGATTACGGTTATTGCCAAAGTAACGCAACATGAGAAAGTTCCTGCGTTGGAGCAATACCTTTCGGCTGGTTGTGCTGCTCAAGCGATGCAAATGGCCGCAGTAGCACAGGGTTTCCAAGGTTTTTGGCGTTCAGGTAAGTGGATGTTCCACCCAGAAGTACACCAAGCTTTTGGTCTTAAAGGCGAAGACCAAATTGTAGGCTTCTTATACCTCGGTACGCCTGGGTGTACGCCGATGAAGGTGCCAGAGCGAGACTTATCCAAATTTGTCGAGTTCCAATAAGACCGATTGGTGACTCATTTACTGTTTATCTGTACAGTTTTTCTTGATTTGTTAGGGCTACATTAGATAATGTGGCCCTAATTATTATGATTTCCAAAACGTTATGTCTCGTCTGTTTATTGCTGAAAAACCAAGTTTAGGCCGTGCGATTGCGGCTGCACTGCCAAATCCTCAAAAGAAAGATCAAGGCTTTATCCGCTGTGGTAATGGCGATGTGGTGACTTGGTGTATTGGCCACTTGTTGGAGCAAGTCGAACCAGATGCTTACGACGAACGCTACAAAAAATGGAATATGGCAGACTTGCCGATTGTCCCACAGCAGTGGCAGCTGAGACCGCGAAAAAGCGCCAGCAAACAGCTCACGGTAATACGTAAACTCCTCAAAGATGCGACAGAAGTTATCCACGCAGGAGACCCCGACCGAGAGGGGCAATTGTTGGTGGATGAGGTGTTGGATTACTGCAAGCTTTCCAAAACCAAAAAAGAAGCCACACAACGTCTACTGATTTCTGACTTGAACTTACCTGCAGTAAAGCGTGCCTTGAGCTCAATGCGCAGTAATCGCGACTTCATACCTCTTTCTGTTTCAGCTCTGGCGCGTTCTCGTGCTGATTGGCTCTATGGAATGAACATGTCTCGCGCCTATACCCTGTTGGGCCAAAAAGCGGGCTATCAAGGTGTCTTATCAGTAGGGCGAGTTCAAACTCCGGTACTTGGCTTGGTGGTTCGCCGTGATGAAGAAATCGAAAACTTTGTACCGAAAGATTACTTCACTCTGCATGCTTTAATTCCTTATCAAGATCAAAATGGCGCATTTGATATTCGCGCTCGTTGGAAACCAAGTGAAGCTTGTAAGCCTTGGCAGGACGAAGAAGGGCGGGTATTGAGCAGAAAGTTGGTTGAGAACGTAGCAAACCGCATAGCTAATCAACCTGCCAAAGTGACCGAGTCTGAACAGAAGCAAACCAAGCAATCAGCACCGCTTCCGTATTCGTTATCCGCACTGCAGATTGATGCGGCAAAACGCTATGGCATGAGTGCTCAGCAGGTATTGGACACTTGTCAGGCGCTGTATGAAAAGCATAAGCTCATTACGTACCCACGTTCGGACTGTCGTTACTTACCATTGGAGCATTACTCGCAAGCTGGCTCTGTCACATCGGCTATCGCTAACAATGCCAAAGAACTACAAAGCGCAGTGCAAGGTGCAGATCTATCGATTAAGTCCAAGGCGTGGAACGACAAGAAAGTCGATGCCCACCATGCGATCATCCCAACGCCGAAGCAGGCAAATGTGAATGCGTTATCTGGCAATGAGATGAAGGTTTATCAACTGATTGCTCGTCAATACTTGATGCAATTTTATCCAGCGGCGGTATATGCCGAGGCTAAATTGGTGTTTGATATTGCTGGTGGTACATTTATCGCCAAAGGTCGCCAACTGGTTTCTCCAGGCTGGAAAGCGTTAATGGGAAAAACGGATAAAGAAGACGATGGCATTGATGCTGTCCCGCCGCTCGCAGAAGGCACGGTGTTGACCTGCCGAGAAGGTGAAATCAAAGATCGTAAGACTGAACCGCCAAAGCACTTTACAGAAGCAACACTGCTTCAGGCCATGACGGGTATCGCTCGTTATGTTGCAGACAAAGAACTGAAGAAGATCCTGCGCGACACCGATGGCTTAGGAACAGAAGCGACTCGAGCCGGTATTTTGGATACGCTTTTTAAACGTCAGTTGCTGACTCGTCAGGGTAAATCAATTTTGAGCTCACCAGCGGGGCGAGGCTTGATTCATGCTCTACCAATGGATGCAACCTATCCTGATATGACGGCGCACTGGGAACACCAGTTGCAAGGAATGGCAGAACGAAATCAAGCGTATCAGCCTTTCATGCAAGCGTTAGAGCAGCGCATTGATGGATTAATGGGCGAAGTGAAATCGGGCCCGATTCCTGATTCGTTACGTCATTTGCCTAAAGTCGAGCGTCCGGCATTCAAACGTAAAAAACGCAGCTATTCGAAGGGCGGCGCATCGAAATCAAGCTCAGGTAAGCGGAAGTCTTCATAACAGCTGAATGTAGCAAAAGCGGCAATCTAATGTGTATAAGCTCAAAGAATGCCGCCTTGTATTTCAATGTAATGACCTATCTGCATTCAAACAGCTCTAATCAAACAAGTCATCATTGTTTTGGATTGCACCACGCACGTCGTCTTGCGTTAAGACACGCTTCCCTAAATTCTGTTTTACTTGTCTTCCCAAGTCGACAAGCGCATCTCTGTTCTCTTGAGTCTGACGTTTCCCTGCACTTCTTAAGCAGTAATTGAGCTCATGATCTTCACTGAAATTGACCAGGTCTTTATCTGCAGCCATAGTTACTCTCCTTAATGGTGGATGTCCTCACTAAGTCTGGTTTGAAAGTGGTGAAAATCAAGCTAAGTCATGGGAGTAAGGCTGGCATGGTATAGTGATGAAACAATACGCTTCTCATTAATGTCTCATAAGCTATTGATTTGTAAAATCTACCAAGGCAGTTGAGTTCCGTCGTAATTAATAAACTGACCGGAGTTTTCTTGGGTACTTTGCGCAATCACTTTTGCTAACCCTGCCGCAGAGGTTTGAGTTTCGATAAGGGCGTTTGGCCCTCCCATTGCAGTGCGCACCCAACCTGGGTGGAGCGCAAGTACGGAGAAACCTTCATTTGTTAAGTCATTAGATAAGCTTTTCACAACAGAATTGAGCGCCGCTTTAGAAGAACGATAGATATAACCACCGCCGGAGGTGTTTTCTGTCATGCTGCCGACTTTAGATGAGATACAGGCAATCTTTTTCGTGCTACCTGCTTGTAAAAGCGGATAAAAAGCCTCAACCAACTTTAGTGGTGCGATGGTGTTTATCTCGAAGACCTTTCGCCATTCCTCAATATCAGTATTACCAAATCCATAGCCTTTAGGCCCGTAGTAACCAGCATTGTTGATCAGCAGATCGATGGCTGGAAGTTCTTTTGCTAGTTGGGCAACTTGCGTGTAATTCGTCACATCTAATTCGTGTAACGTCAGTGTGGCATAGGTCGACGCTAATGCTTGAAGCTCTTTGCTTTCTGCAAGGTTACGGCTAGTCGCATGTACTTGATCGCCTTGTTGCAAATAAAGTTCAGTTAAACTTAAGCCGATCCCACGGTTAGCACCAGTAATAAAGACTGTTTGACTCATGTTCGTACCTATCTATTTGACTCAGTGAGGTTAATTTAAGACAGGACCATTGTGTTAGCTCAAAGCGATAAAATCAACCAACCACCACGCGCTGAACATCATCGACATAAACAGGGACATCGCACAGAAAGAGCCAAAGAAAGCACCAAGAATCGTATATAGAGTTTTATTCATAGCAAAAGCAAATTAATTGATATTGAAAATCATTATCAATTAATTTGCTTTTTAATCAACGCTTGGAGTTGGTACTATTTCACAACGATTTATGAAAAGAATGTCTCATGCTACCTCTGATTTATCATCCCATTTACTCACAACTTGATCTGCCGGAAGGCCATCGCTACCCAATCATGAAATATCACCACCTGCATCAAGCGGTAGTGGAAAAGTTAGGGAGCGAAGGTTGGGGAGGGAAAATTGAGTTCTTCCAACCAACCCCTCTAAGTACGGATGAAATTAAACGTGTTCACAGTGAAGAGTATGTAGACCTATTAGTGACTGGTGCAATGCCCGCAGCAAAAATGCGTCGGATCGGTTTTCCGTGGAGTGAAGCTTTGATAACACGAACGCTGACATCAACAGCGGGTACAGTGTTAACGGCAGAGAAAGCACTAGAGCATGGTATCGCCATTCATCTCAGTGGTGGTTATCACCATGCGCATAAAGACTTTGGCAGCGGCTTTTGTCTTTTCAATGATCTTGCTATCGCGGCGAAGCACATGCTTGACTATGAGCATGTCGACAAGGTAATGATTATTGACAGCGATGTACATCATGGTGACGGCACTGCCACCTTGTGTAAGGATGAGGCAGATATCATCACGTTATCGTTTCATTGTGATAAGAACTTTCCTGCGAGGAAACCAGACTCCGATCTTGATGTTCCTTTGCGTCGTGATACTGACGATGAAACCTTCCTGATGACGTTTAAAGAAGTCGTCCAAATGGCGATCAACTTACACCGTCCCGATATGGTCATCTATGACGCCGGCGTGGATATCCATACCGACGATGAACTGGGCTATTTCAACGTGTCAACAGAAGGGATATTTGAGCGAGACCGCTTCTTAATGCAGTTGATGAAAGACCGAAGCATTCCTGTCGCGGCCGTCGTTGGTGGTGGTTACCGAAGTGAGCACGCGGATTTGGTGCCTATTCATATGCAGCTTATCGATGCAGCAGAACGGGTTTATAAACATCGATAAAAACCCTGCAATAGTGGAAAGGCGAGACTCAGAAGTCTCGCCTTTTTTATTGGGTGACGGTCAGAACCTATACTTAAAGTGGGCAAGGTCAAAAGTGAGGTTGCTGCATATGGACTTTACGGAAAAGTTACGACTACGGGAAAAAGCAATCGAAGATCTATATTTTGCTGAGGTTGATCGGAAGCTGATAGAAGCGTTGCATGAAAAACAAAATCAACAAGTGTTACCTGTACTGTCGGAGCGCGATGAAGACGATATTAGCCAGTAATGGCTGTGAATATTCGAATGGGATTTAGAGCTGGGAATCCTTTCCCAATTTTATTTTCCTAGCCTTTGACGCTGTCTAAAACAACAAATGGATGGATTTAGCTTATGCAGTAAGATGCTTCTGCGATATGCCGAGGAGAATAATAGGCCGTCTGATAACTCTTCGGTAGTTACAAACACTTTATAATTCACCTGACAGAAAATGTAATCAGCCACTAACCTGTTGATTGGTAAGGTGACACCTCAGGTTTTGAGTTTTTTAGTTATAATGAACTATTGTTGATTAAATTCACTGAATAGATGGTTTTTATCACTTTAACTGCTTTCATTTACGCGAAATTGGCTATTAAATTATTTTTCAGGTGAATTATACTGCATGGTTAATATGTGTTTTATAGATAAATGACGTTTGGTTTGCTTATGGCAGTCAAGTTTATCAATTTATGAATGAGATAGGATAATGCCTTTAAATTCATAAAATTAAATAAACTATTCGGACTGTATATGAACCATCAACGCATTTCCAATACCATCTCATTTAAAGGACGAGGGGGAGAGTTTTTTGGCATCTGGATTGTCAATGTTCTACTTTCTATCGTTACACTTGGAATTTACTCTGCTTGGGCCAAAGTAAGAACAAAACGCTACTTCTACGGTAACACGTACATCGACGGTGATAACTTTGAGTATCATGCCGAGCCAATGCAAATCTTAAAGGGGCGTTTAGTCGCGCTGGCGATTATATTGGTGTGGGGTATCGCAAACTCATTTATTCCCCAACTTGCACTTGTGCTATTACTTCTGTTTTATGTTGCTCTTCCTTGGTTGTTATGGAGCAACGCAAGATTTGATTCTGCAATGACGAGTTACCGCAATGTTCACTTCTCTTTTAATTCGTCACTGAAAGATGCATACATCACCATACTTGGCCGAGGCTTCGGTGCAGCGCTGGCGGTCATGGTTTTCATTGTTATCTGTGTAGCGGTTGCGAGCGTTTCGCAAGCTGCGTCGGTTATTTTAGGGCTTTGTTCAGTCGTCGTTATGGCCGCACTTTATGGTTGGGTTGTGGTTGGCGTTCAACGCTACTTTGTTAATGGCTACCGTTATGGTGATTGGCAGTTTAGTGGTGAACTTGAAACCAGTTTCTTTGTAAAAACCTACCTGAAAGCCGCAGCAATTGGTCTTAGCACGGCTGTCGCGATTGCGATTGTGGCGGTCATTGTAATGGTTGGGAGCTCAGGGCTCATGGAAGCTGCAGCGGGCGACTTGGCTTCACTGAATAAATCTAGCCCTGTCATTACGATGGTTGTCATGTACCTTGGTATGATTGGCCTAACCATCGGCTTGACGGCATACACAGCAACAAGAACTCGTAACTACTTGTTCTCTCAAATGAAGCTAGAAAAAGAAGGACAAGAAGAAAATAACTTTACGTTTAAGTCTACCTATACAGTTGATGGCTACATGTGGCTGATTATCTCAAACTTCTTATTACAAGTTGTGACCTTGAGTATTGCGAGACCATGGGTAATGGTTCGTACTTCTCGCTATGTTGCTGATAAGACGGTTGTCGTTGGAGACATGAGCCAACTTAAAGCAGCAGACCAAGATTCAAAAGTGAAATCAGCGATTTCTGATGAAGTGGCACAAGCCTTCGATCTTGGAGTTGGGATCGGTTAATGCAGTTTAAAGGGACCGCGTTTCCACCAAAAAGCTCTGAGCGACATCAAGCCATATTGAATGTCGCTCAAACCAACTCGCTGAGCTTGATTGTTGCTGACAATATCTTCAGCTGTGATCAGCAGCATGCAGAGGTTACTGCTCCAGTTGGTAACTTACCCGTCAGATTTAAGCTGCCCAATGGTTGGGTTTTTGTTACCGAACGGACTGATGAAGTGTCTCGATGGCTACAGGCAAATAAAAGATCGAGCTTCGTTGACAAAATAGAATCAAACTGGCTTGCGTGGGTAGTGTCTGTGATGGCATGTATTGCCGTTGTGCTCGGGGGGTATTATTACGCGCTTCCTTGGGTGAGCGACAAAGTCGCATACGCGATTCCTGACAGTGTCTCAGTTGTACTTGGTGAAAAGGTACTCGAAAGTTTGGATTCCCGTTGGGAACCGAGCGAGCTGAGTAAGGCCGAACAAGAAGCCATTCGAAGTAGGGTAGAGCAGCACTTAACACAGTTAGAGGCTCTGCCTTACCAAGTAGAGATTGTTTTTCGATCTTCTGAGCTAGGAGCGAATGCGTTTGCCTTACCCGGTGGAAAGATTGTGTTGCTCGATGAATTAGTTTCGCTGTCTAAAAACCAGCAACAACTGGACAGTATTATTCTTCACGAGCTTGGTCATATTCATCATCGCCACATGCTAAAGAGGTTGGTGTATTCGAGTGTCCTTTCTGTTGGTGTCGCTCTTTTAACTGGTGAAAGCTCTGGCATCGTGGACAATCTTGCCGGCGCAAGTGTGTTTGTGTTGTCCAGTGGTTACTCCAGAGATGCCGAAATACAAGCCGATGCATTTGCAAGAGAGGCGATGCTCAAGATTTATGGCGACACAAAGCCGATGGCTGAGATGTTTGAACTGTTCCGTAACCAAAGTTATGAAGAGTTGCCTGAATGGTTGAGTACCCACCCAGACCTTGATAAAAGGATTAAAGCAGCAAAAGGAAACTAACCTTTCCATTCGAATACCTAACGATTAAAGCTCACTAAATATTAGTGGGCTTTTTTCTTGCGTATTGAAAAGTGCTTCGAGGATTAGACAGGTTTTTCTGGAAGTGGCTGAGTTCGGTGACGCTTGGTCTAAACTTGGCTGAGATTCGGGGTTGCGCTTAACTAGGGATTGAGAAGTCCCGTAATTTTCCAAGCGCTAAAACGACGAAAGCCCGTTGATTTCTCAACGAGCTTTCTGAATGTGGCGGAGAGATAGGGATTTGAACCCTAGATACGCTATTAACGTATGCCGGTTTTCAAGACCGGTGCTTTCAACCACTCAGCCATCTCTCCGTTGTTGAGGCGCATAATATAAGGCTTTGAAAATCTTGTAAACCCCAAAATGAATCGTTTGGATGATTACTGCTCGATTTTGTGTTGTTTGCAGAGAAAAGAATCAAAAAAGCTCTCCTGGTAGAGAGCTTTTGTTCAATTAATTACTTTTCGAATAGAAGCGTTGAAGTTCTGTCAAACCTTGCATTAGTACAGGAAGCTTAGGTGATGTTTCACGTAAGCGCTTGTAATTGCTGTCATACAGCTTGTAGTTACCGAATTTGTCGATAACTGTGGTTTGAGAACCGGTAATCAGCGCTATTTCACGAGTATCGCCCGCTAGGATCCAACGACGGCGGCTTTCATCAAATAAATTACGGCCACTGCTGTAATCGTATGGGTTTGAAGAAACGCCCAGCATGTCTTGCAGAAGGGTCACAGACAAGTCTAGGTGGCTAGTACTGTGTGTAAACTCTGCAGGTAGCATACCTGGCCAATGAATAACCATAGGTACTTGCAGTTGGTAACGGCTGTAGTTGCTGTTTGCACCCCAGCTGTTGGTATTGGTTTCGTTGAACTCGCTGCCGTGGTTAGAGGTAATGACCACAATAGTGTTTGCCAGCAACTCTTTTGCTTCCAAATCGGCGATGATATCTGCAACCGTTTTATCTGCCGACTTCACCGACTGCTCGTAAGCTTTCTTGAATCGTTCGCTAGCAGGCATTTCTTCATTCGCCGCCATTGGCTCTGATTCAAAGTTATCGACGGTAGTGACTTCGATGTAACTAAACCAAGGCTGTTTCGATTGTTCGGTCAGCCATAAGTTCCAAGCCGCGATAGACTGCTTGTCGGTATGAGCTTGTGTGCCATCGAGATCATTAGCCAGATTCAAGCCACGGAAGATGACCTCTGAATACAGATCGTCTTCAAAACCATTACCGCTGAATAGACCAAAGCTGTAATCCTGATCTTTTAATACATCTAATAGCACTGGTGCACTGCCTTGCGCTTTGATGCTGCTCGCGTAGCTGCTTGGTAAGCCATAGAACAAACCAAACGCACCGTAAGTGTCGTTGCTTGAGCTGTAATGATTAGTGAAATTTTGATTATCTTGTGCAAATTTGTACAAGTTCGGCATTTCGTCTTGGTTTAGCGCGTCTGCCCGCAGGTTATTCACGCTGATCATCAGCACGTTTAACTTGTTACCACGACGGTTGAATTCTAGTTTCTCAAGCGGATAGCTGACTAAGTCGATGTTACCTTGGTTTTCTGCCAAACGCTTAAGGTACTCTTCACGGTCAAGAAGACCATGTTTTTCCATAAAGCTCTTCGCTGTCATTGGGTATGACAGTGGGAAATTAGAGCGCTGGCTAGTAATTGGGTTGTAGAAGTAAGCATCAGCCCAGATGTAAACCAAGTGGCTGGTCATAAAGCTTAAGAAGAACACGGCAGCCAATGGACGACCAACGTGTTTGTGAGACAGTTTACGTTGTTTGCGCCAAACCCACTCAGACAGAGCAAGTTGAACGAGGAAAATAAGCGGCATTACCACGAAAAGGTGCTGAAGATCAGAACTGATCGCGCTTTTATCTTCGCTAAACAACAGCTCCCAAACCACAGGGTTCAGGTGCAAATTAATTGACTGATACGCTTGAGTATCAATCAGAAGGACGGTCTGGCCGACCGTTGCGAATATCACTGCCACCAAGCGGAATAACTTCCGAGATGGCAGGACAAACGTCAGCGGAAATAGAACCAGTAAGTACAGGGCGAAAACAAGGAAGCCAAAATGACCAACCCAAGACACTGCCAGATAGAATTGCCCCATTAGGGTCTCTGGCCAAGGGGATTGAACGATATAGCGTGTACCAATCAACATCGAAGCGACGATGTTGAAGAATGCAAACCAGTGACCCCAACCAACTAGTCGGGATACGCGTTCGCCGTATGAGTTTCCGCTGTCTACCATGTACTTGTTCTATTATCCGTTATTAGTGTGCTTTTGGCACTTCAAGAGAAGAGATTAATGCCTGAGCAAATTTTTCAGCAATAACTTTGCGTTGTGAAGCAGCAACTTGTTGATTTAAGACATTCGTTGCGATATTTCCCGCAATCATTAGCGTCAACTCAGGAGAGGCAGCGTGTTTCTCAAGAACAGCGCCCACTTCAGCAAGAATTTTCTCTACTTGTTCGTCAGTATATTTAGATGTAATCGGCATAAAGACTCTAATAATGATAGTAAAAGCGGCTTATGATAACCTACAATGCCCAACAACTTAAACCTTGTAGCAAGATAAAATCACTATGAGCCTTCATCTTTCAAACGTTATTCTGCATCAATTGTGCAAAAACGATCAGGACGAACTGGTTGTTAAACTTCGCCCGGCGTCGTTAGAAAACGATACCTCTACTGAAAACCTTGTCGCGGAACTGCATCGCGTATTCCACTCTAAAGCAGGTAAAGGTTTCGGCTCTTTCCAATCTGACAGCGAATTTCAATTTTGGCTTCAAGAAATGCGCAAAGGAGAGAGAGATTTCTATGATTTCTCACAAATTAGTGCAAATCGCCTGAAAGAAGAGCTGATTAAGTACCCATTTGCTGACGAAGGTATCTTAGTGTTTGCTGAGTACCAAAGCTTAGCTACGGACTATCTGTTTATAGGTATCTTACCAATGAATCAAAGCCTGAAAGTCACAGAGGGCTTAGATATTGATGCAACGGATTACCTAGACATTACTAAGATGGACATCGCTGCACGTATCGACCTTTCAAGCTACGATACTGACCGTGATTCAAACCGTTACCTTTCTTACATTAAAGGTCGTGTGGGTCGTAAAGTGGCAGACTTCTTCCTAGATTTTCTGCAGGCGGATGTTGGTTTAGACACTAAACAGCAAAACCAAGTACTGATGCAGGCGGTGGAAGACTTCTGCGCAGACTCAAAATTAGAGAAGCAAGAAGCGAACGAGTACAAAAAGCAGGTTTACAACTACTGCAACGAGCAAATCAAATCGGGCGACGAAGTACAAATTTCTGAACTGTCTGGAGAGCTGCCTCCGAGCCAAGATGGCACCAGCTTTATGGACTTTACCAAAGAGCAAGGATACGAGTTGGAAGAATCTTTCCCCGGTGACCGCTCAACGGTACGCAAGTTAACGAAGTACGTTGGTGCCGGCGGTGGTTTGAACATCAGCTTTGATAGCCTGTTGCTTGGCGAGCGTATTTTCTACGATCCAGAGACAGACACGCTGACGATCAAAGGGACGCCACCAAACCTAAAAGATCAGTTAAGCCGTAACTAATTTAAGAAAGAGAGCGTGATGCTCTCTTTTTTTCTGTGAAGTGCGCACAGTTATGGTGTAATTCATGGTATATGCTTGTGATTAAAAACAAAGAGTTGAGGGATAAGCGTTGCTGCAATTCAAAGAGGGAATAAGACGATCTGCTTGGTTTTTATTTGCCGCGTGGTGCGTATTCGCGGTGGGTATTTGGTTACAAGCGCAGCAGACCATTCGCACAATCTCTACGGTTGATGAACTCAGCAGTAAAATTGATGAAGTTCGTAATATTTTTAACTTTGAGCTTCCTTATCGTGCTCAACATGTCGATGAAGTGTCCCTCAAACTTCAGCTTGTGTATGCTGTGCGCTTACAATTAGAAAGTGAGCACTCTCATCGGTTGGGGGCTCCAGACTTAACGCAACTCTTCTACTTAACCGACCGTTTTCTTGAAGGTGCGAGAACCTTTATTGGCAGTGACAGTGAATTGGTTGCGTTGGCCGATCAGCTACATAACAGTCGTGAATCAGGCAGTAACTCGCATGAGCTGCGTACAATGTATTACCGGTTGGGCGCCATGGTATTGGAAGCGATGTTTAGCGATGCTGCGACCAGTACAGATACCTACCAAGAGTTAGATTTGTTGTTCACGGCGTCCCAAGGTCTCGATGTAAAAGAGCAAGCTTCATTTCAACGCCGATTAGACCAAACTTCCAGCGTGCTTGCTGCTCATGCGCAAGGCAGTCATTTGTCGAATCAACTGCTTAATCCTGAACTGCCAAATCAATTGGCTTCTGTCATTGGCTCTCTAGAACGCAAGTTGACGTTTTATATTACTTTTTTAACGTTAGTCAGTGGTTCCTTACTCGCTGCTTATTCGTGGGCAGTGTTTGCTAAAAAAGTACCCACCTCGCAATCAGCCTTAACCTCAGTTCAGGAGAAAGGGGGGCCTCCTCATCCATCTCCTGTTGAATCCGGCTCCGAAGAAAGGAAACCTGCGTTTGTTGGGCAAAATGAGCAAGAAACTCATGCTGATTTCCTTTGCCCGAAAGAGAAAAACGTGATGCAACCTTCCGTTGAGAGCGTCAACGCTGAGGATGATGCTCCTTCAGTCAATGAGCCATATATTGATATCGAGAAAATGTTGGATTCTTTATCTGACGACGAAGATTCGGTACGCATGCTGCTAGAGGTTTTTATCCAAGACCATACAGAAGATGGTACAAAGCTTCGCGTATTGCTCACAGAAGGGAAAGACAAAGACCAGGCGCAGCGGATCGCTCATAGTTTGAAAGGGGTATCTGGCAGTATAGGCGCCATGCCTCTGCACTATATTTCTGGTGATATTGAATCGTTGATAAAGCAGGGAGAGCGGGTCACTGATGACAAACTTGATTTGCTAGAACAGGTATTGCAGGAAACGACACTTTTTGCAGATAAAGTTCTCAATAGTGAAAACATTCGAGAAGTACTAACAGATTGATATTCCTCTGACTTAAAATACCAAAGACTAAGGTATCACGTTGCGCTCGCGAACCTGATGCCTTAGTTCGTTACTGTTCCTGTTCTACATATTTTGACCATAGGTAATTTCATGTCCATCCGCCGACTGTCCTCATTGATGGTGGCTTGTTTAGTTTTGAGCCTTTCAGGGTGTTCTCTGTTAGAGGTGAAGATCGACAGCCAAACTGTACCGCTAACCAAGCAAGAGCTGAATATGCGCATTATGACGCGTGAATATGCTCAGCAATTCTTTGCTCAAGTTGAGCAAGCCGCCGACGTGCTGCACGAAAACTACGAGCCAAGCGATAAAGTAAACCAATCTTATATCTTGCTTTGGAAAATCAATGCGGAAGAGGGGCTTCAAGCTTCGGCTTACCAAGTGTCACCAATGGCTGCGCTGATCGATACGTGGGTGTTCACTCACCAGATGAACCAGTTCTACAGTGAAGGAGCAGGCAAAGACTTATTCACGACAGGTGAAGCCAAACAAGTGTCTGTACACCTAGCTAAAGAAGTTGACAAGTTAGCCAAATCGCTATTGAAGAAAGACGTATACGAAAACACCAAAGTGTTTGTCGCTGGCTTTGTTGAGAAGTATCCATTTGCGGATCTAAGCATGATTCGTACGCCTGCATATCGTGCTTGGTTAGAAGCTAACCAAATTAGCGAAGAAGAGGCGGTAACGACTCTAGGTACGATGCCAGAGGCCATCGGTGACGTGTCTGACCGTTTGAGCTTAGTCTCTGAGCAAACACCAAAGATCATGACGTGGAAAGCTCAGTTGTTGGCGCTCAACAGCTCAGCAAGCATTGAACAAGTAAACGCAGCACTAAACAGTTTGAAGGTGACTTCTGAGTCTTTGAAAGACTTTATCGATAACAACCCTGAGTACATGCGTAACTTGGCAGAGCAGATGGCCGTTCAATTGCAACCTCTAGTGGAAGATATTGACCAAAAAACAGAAGAACGTTTGTCTCAGTTGAGTGAAGAGCGTCAGGCTTTAGAGCAAATGGTAGCAAGAGAGCGCCAAGAGATTGCTCAAATCATCACAAACGAGCGCGAGAAGTTTGCTCAGGACCTAGACCATGTTTCGCAAGAAGTGGTGAACCTAGCAATGGATAAGTTGATTGAGCTAGTAAAGAGCACCATCATCTACTTTATTCTGTTTATCCTAGTGATTTTCTTTGCTCCTCTCGTTCTTGGTTATGCATTGGGTAAACGCTCAGCGGTAAGAGCCAACACTAAATCGGCGTAATCATCTAGAAGTCACAACACGAAATAGCAGATACAAAAAAGGACCGAATCATCGGTCCTTTTTATTTATGGAAGGTTTCTATCTATGGAAAGCTGAAGCCTTAAGCTGTTTGTTGCTTGAGTTCAGCTTCTGTTTGTTCTTCTGTTGCTGGAGCTGTTGGTTCGCATTTATCAACAAACCAGCCCATATAAGATGTAAAGATGGTCACGATGATACACACGAAGCTCAGCCACATGAACGGCGCATACGACAATGTTGCAACACCCAAGATGCTCGCCATATAGATACCATTATCACTCCAAGGCACCATACCAGATGTTAATGTGCCGCCGAACTCTGCGTTACGAGATAGATTCTTGCGTTTGTAGCCAAGGCGGTCGTAGTTCTTCGCACAGATCTTAGGAGTAAGAATCAGTGATACGTACATCGCAGAGCCGAATACGTTACCCATGAAGGCCGTACCAATTGTGCTGGTTGCCAGTGAACCTGCGCTTTGAACACGTCGTTCGAACAGTTTTGCAATCGTTTCTAGTACGCCAACCTTATC
Source organism: Vibrio sp. B181a (assembly GCF_030248375.1). Classification (NCBI taxonomy): domain Bacteria; kingdom Pseudomonadati; phylum Pseudomonadota; class Gammaproteobacteria; order Vibrionales; family Vibrionaceae; genus Vibrio; species Vibrio sp. B181a. Next base: position 69,166 of record NZ_JAHGAD010000039.1, read on the forward strand.
TAGTAGGCCGCCAAAACCTAGGCCAAACACGATCACCGCAACAGAACCTAGCATAGACGACATGCCACCACGGTTTAGGATCGAGTCAATGAAATCCACGCCTGAAGAAATCGCAAATGGTGCCCAAGCTGTGTTGAATGCTGTCAGGAAGTCTACATCCTGGATCATAACTGCCCAGATAATACCTAGCAGAGAACCAAAGCTAATCACAGGGAAAGAAGGCATACGCATCGCAAGTAAAGCCAATACGATGATCACAGGGACAAAGGAGTAAGGCGTAATGAAAAATTGTTGTTCCATTGCCTGAATAACCGAATCCACTTGGCTCATGTCAACTTTACCAGCGAAGTGGAAGCCAAATGCGGTAAACATAATGCCAGTGATGATGTAGCTGATCAGCGCGATAGGCAGCATACCTTTGATGTGCTCAACCACTTCTACATTCGACATAGAAGAAGCAAGGATCACTGAATCTGAAAGTGGAGACATCTTGTCACCAAAGTAACAGCCCGATAGCACTGCACCTGCTGTAATTGGTGCTGGAACACCAAGACCTTGACCAATACCCATCATCGCAATACCTGCTGTACCAGCCGCACCCCAAGAGGTGCCTGTTGCCAACGCAGTTAGCGAGCAGATGATCATGGTTGCTAGCAAGAAGATAGAAGGGTGAATCGCTTTCAAACCGTAATAGATGATAGTCGGTACGATACCGCCTGAGATCCAAGTACCGACCAAGGCACCAACAGCAAGAAGAATAAGCACGGCACCAAGGCCATTAGAAATGCCATTTAAGGCTGCTTTTTCAAGGTCTTTGTATTGGTGACCTAATCTTAGGCCCAATAGCATAATAATGAACCAACCGATGTACAGCGCGAGCTGAATTGGAAGGTCTAATTTGGCAGTAAATGAAAATGCCAAAAGAAGAAACAAACCTAGCGAGATAAATACCTGTATCAGACTAGGAAGACGTGTTGTAACTTGCTTCATATGTGCCTCTGTCGTTCATGGAGCAATAGAGGAAGGCCGCTCCCTGTTTTAATCGGGCATAACATACATTAACAAAAATTATATTTCGAACATTTGGTGCTTTATCTTGACTTTCATCCGCAAAAACGTTTGCTTGTGAAATTAATAACTAAAAAACTTTAATGTTAATGGTTGGAAATGTTTTGTAATGTAAAAAATATGTGCTGCAAATGTTGTTTTCTCATTGAGTGGTAAGACCTTATTGTGGGGAGTTAGCACTTTTCCAGGCAGGATCAGGCGAATAATCAAGAAGAAAAGAGAAGAAAATAACTTGGATTATAAAAAATCGCGGCAAACGTTAAAAAAGTTGCGTTTATTTGCAAATTAGGGCTTGAGATTTTGTGTCGAAAATTGAACTATGGAGAAAGTTTCAAAAATATACATGGAGAGTTAATGCGATGAGAGTAGGTTTAGTTGGTTGGCGCGGCATGGTCGGTTCGGTACTGATGCAGCGTATGGTCGAAGAGAAAGATTTCGACTTAATTGAGCCAGTTTTCTACAGCACGTCTCAAATAGGTATCCCAGCTCCAAACCTAGGTAAAGAAGCTGGTCTACTTCAAGATGCGTTCGATATTGACAGCTTAAAACAGCTTGATGCAGTGATTACGTGTCAAGGTGGTGGTTACACAGAGAAAGTTTACCCAGCACTACGCCAGGCTGGCTGGAAAGGCTACTGGATTGATGCAGCGTCTACACTGCGTATGGCAGAAGATTCTATCATCACTCTAGACCCGGTAAACCTAGCGCAAATTCAACAAGGCATTCACGGTGGCACCAATACGTTTGTTGGTGGTAACTGTACAGTAAGTTTGATGCTAATGGGCCTTGGTGGTCTGTTCGAGAAAGGCTTAGTTGAGTGGACAAGTGCAATGACGTACCAAGCTGCGTCTGGCGCAGGTGCACAAAATATGCGTGAGCTGATCTCTCAGATGGGCGTAATCAACGACTCTGTAAGCTCTGAATTGGCAAACCCAGCAAGTTCTATTCTGGATATCGATAAAAAAGTTGCGGATACAATGCGCAGCTCTTCATTCCCAACCGATAAGTTTGGTGTGCCGCTAGCGGGCTCTTTGATTCCTTGGATCGACGTTAAACGCGACAACGGTCAGAGCAAGGAAGAATGGAAAGCAGGTGTAGAAGCGAACAAGATCCTTGGCTTCCAAGATGCGCCAGTGCCAATCGATGGCACTTGTGTCCGTATCGGTGCGATGCGTTGTCACTCTCAAGCATTGACTATCAAGCTTAAGCAAAACGTGCCAATGGATGAAATCGAAGAAATCATCGCGACGCACAACGATTGGGTGAAAGTGATTCCAAATGATCGTGACATCACCGCTCAAGAGCTAACGCCGGCAAAAGTAACTGGCACGCTTTCTATTCCTGTTGGTCGTCTACGTAAGATGGCAATGGGTGATGATTTCCTAAACGCGTTCACTGTAGGTGACCAGCTTCTGTGGGGAGCAGCAGAGCCTTTGCGCCGTACTCTAAGAATCATCCTTGCTGAGAAAGCGTAAAAGAGAGAACGCTGTGCTTCTAGAAGCAAGAACGGACTTCGTCCTTCGGGAAAGCTTCGCTTAGTAAGATCTGAAAGTTATGTAAAAGCCGATGTGAATTCATCGGCTTTTTTGATCATGGAGTTGGATTATGAGGGCGTTCAGAATGCAGCGCTCCAATAACCGGAAGCGCTACGTTGGAAGGCAAGCGAAAGAAATTACGTTCTAAAACGCGTTGACAGAATCTGTCCCCAGAAAGACAAAATATAGCCGATTCCCGATTCCCGATTCCCGATTCCCGATTCCCGATTCCCGATTCCCGATTCCCGATTCCCGATTCCCGATT
>NZ_JAHGAD010000004.1:0-38732 GCF_030248375.1 Vibrio sp. B181a
GCTGTAGGTAGAAAGAGTGTGGCGCTGGAAGCTTAGTGAAGGTTAGAGAGTGTTGACAAAACTTACCGTCCTAGGTGGATATAATCGAGTCTTATCCCTTATCCCTTATCCCTTATCCCTTATCCCTTATCCCTTATCCCTTATCCCTTATCCCTTATCCCTTACCCCGAAGTGTAGCGTTCCATGGGGCGAGCCCGTTGTCGCTTCCCCAAAACGAAAAAAGGCCCCACCGAAGTGGAGCCTAAAATAAGCGATGGTAATCTTATTATTATGCTGTCAGAGCAAGGATAGAGCCTGGTAGCACGATGAATACTGCCAGTAGGTAACCTGCTACAACCGCTTTATTCTTAATAGCTAGTTCTGAAATCACTTCTGCACATTTCACTGGAATCTCACGTAGGAACGGGATACCGAAGATGAACAATGTCGCCAGAATGTTGAACGTTAGGTGTACTAGTGCAATTTGCAGTGCGAATACTGCGAACTCGCCAGATACCGCTGTTGCTGCTAGTAGAGCCGTGATACATGTACCGATGTTTGCACCTAGAGTGAATGGGTAGATGTCACGTACTTTTAGAACACCTGAGCCTACTAGTGGAACCATTAGACTTGTTGTCGTAGAAGAAGACTGAACAAGAACAGTAACTACAGAGCCCGATACGATACCGTGGATAGGACCACGACCGATTGCGTTCTTGAGGATGTCACGTGCACGACCAACCATTAGGCTCTTCATTAGCTTACCCATAACCGTGATAGCTACGAAGATAGTACCGATACCTAGAGCGATTAGCGCTACGCCACCCATAGTGTCGCCAAATGTTGCTAGTGGCTCTTTGATTGCACTTACTACTGGTTTAGTGATTGGCTTGATGAAATCAAAGCCTTTCATGCTCATATCACCTGTATTTAGTAATGGTGATACCAACCAGTGAGAGATTTTCTCTAGGATGCCGAACATCATTTCCAATGGTAGGAAGATCAGTACTGCAAGTAGGTTAAAGAAGTCGTGGATTGTTGCACTTGCGAATGCACGTTTGAATTCGTCTTTACAACGAACGTGACCAAGCGAAACAAGTGTATTTGTTACGGTTGTACCGATGTTAGCACCCATTACCATAGGAATAGCGGTTTCTACAGGTAGACCACCTGCAACCAAACCTACAATAATAGAAGTTACGGTACTTGAAGATTGGATCAGTGCCGTAGCTACCAAACCGATCATTAGACCTGCGACTGGGTGAGACGCAAATTCAAAGAGTACTTTAGCTTGATCGCCAGTTGCCCATTTGAAGCCGCTACCAACCATAGATACTGCTAGAAGAAGCAGATACAACATGAATGCCAAGTTAGCCCAGCGTAACCAGCGAGTCGTGCTCGAGATTGGTGCTGCTGTAGAAGTAGCTTGGTTCATCATAATTTTCTCCGTGGACCTTTCAGTTCGTTTATTTGGTCTGTTGTTGAAACTGAGGGCGATGTTAGAGATGAAATATTTCAGTAATATGACAGTTCAGTTTCTATGGAGAATTTTTATTATTCTTTTTGATAGTTATCTGTGAAGAAAAATTCACATGAAAATAAGTTGTTGATTTTATATGATTTAATTTCACTTTTGTTTTGTTGATAAGTTTTAAGAGCAGATTAAAAAAGTGCGTTTTGCTTCAAGTTTTATGACAGTATGAATATGATATTTTCGGTAAAACTGTTGTTTTCTTATGTTTGTGTAGGTTTTGTCGAAGTTATTGTTTGTCGTTGTCACATTTGATATAAAAAGTGTCATCTTCTTTCTAGGGAATGGCTATGTCGCACTTAAACTATAACCACCTTTATTACTTCTGGATGGTGTGTAAACAAGGCTCGGTAACAAAAGCTGCCGATGCATTATTCCTGACGCCACAAACTGTGACAGGGCAGATTAAAGCACTTGAAGACCGTATGAAGGGGAAGTTGACCAAACGTAATGGTCGTACGGTAGAGCCAACAGAGCTTGGACAGCTGGTATTTAAGTACGCAGATCGCATGTTTGGGTTGAGCTACGAAATGCTCGATATCGTCAACTATAGCCAACACTCCAATATCCTATTCGAAGTCGGCGTTGCCGATGCCCTCTCTAAACGTCTCGTCAGTAAAGTGCTGATGACCACGGTTCCAGAGGACAATAGTATTCACTTACGTTGTTATGAATCGACTCACGAACTGTTGCTAGAGCGTTTATCACAACACAAGTTGGATATGATCCTTTCTGACTGTCCAGTAGATTCGACGCAAAGCCCTGGCCTATATAGTAAAAAGCTTGGTGAAAGCAGCATGAGCTTTTTTGCTTCGTCAGAAATTCCAGACGTCAAGTTCCCCGAAATCCTAGAGAAGAAAAAGCTACTTATCCCAGCAAGCCGAACGGCAATGGGGCGAAAAGTACTGCAGTGGTTTGATCGTCAAGGATTGCAACCAGATGTGTTGGGTGAATTTGATGATGTGGCGTTAATGAAGGCCTTTGCTCGATATCGCGATGATGTCATTTTCTTAGCACCGACGGTGTACATGTCCGAGATTGAGGACGATCGCAATTTGCAATTAATTGGGCATGTTGACGATTTGAAGGAAGAGTATTACGTCATCTTTGCCGAGCGAATGATACAACATCCAGCAGTAAAGAACGTTTGTGATGCAGATTTTAGCCAAATGTTTGAATGAACAAGTTTCGTTGCGCAAATAAATAGATTACTATCGACAAAATTATAACTCGAAATTATAAAATCTTTGTAACACAACAAACTGGCCAGGGTTGGGGAAAGTAAGTTGTAGCTAGAGGTACAGCACATGAATCTACAAGAAATGGAGAAAAACTCCGCCAAAGCTGTCGTGTTGCTTAAAGCGATGGCAAATGAAAGACGCCTACAAATCCTTTGCATGCTGCATAATCAAGAGCTTTCGGTCGGGGAGCTTTGCGCAAAACTAGAGTTGAGTCAATCGGCACTGTCTCAGCACTTAGCGTGGCTTCGACGCGATGAGTTGGTTGCAACGCGAAAAGAAGCGCAAACGGTCTACTACACATTAAAGAGTGATGAAGTGAAAGAGCTTATTCAAACACTTCATGGTCTCTATTGTGAGGTAGCTACCGCGTGATGACAGGTCACAAATGAGAAAAAGCTGGCATTGCCAGCTTTTTTTTATGCTTTCAATTTAGTAACACTAAATTTTAGATATAAAAAAACCGGCGTGAGCCGGTTTTTTCTTCACTGTGGAATCAATTCTCTATTAAAGAGCTTTGATTTGTGCAGTGAAACGAGACTTATGACGAGCTGCTTTATTCTTGTGAATAAGGCCTTTAGTCGCCATACGGTCTAGGATAGGTGTAACTGCAGCGAATGCAGCAGTTGCAGCTTCTTTGTCGCCTGCTTCGATAGCAGCAACAGTTTTCTTCATGTAAGTACGCATCATTGAGCGACGGCTAGCATTGTGCTGACGACGTTTCTCAGCTTGGATAGCGCGCTTCTTAGCAGATTTACTATTTGCCAAGGGTCTAACTCCCAAAAACTTATTTCTATGACAATTTAAGGGCGAGGACTATCCCTCATTTGCGCCTAAATGTCAAATGATTTGTGCAAAAACCAATCGAAACCAAAACAAATTTTGGTAACAAAGGTCATCGCGGTTAAGATGGCGGGGATTCTAACAGCATTTTTAGACCATTGCTAATAATTATCCGCCTAGATCTGACAATAAACGGATATATTTTTAACGCCCATTTGTAGCTTTCAAAGGCTTAGAGGAATAGGGTTGGCTATCTTTTGGTGATATTCCGAGGTTACAGTGAGTAAACGACTGCTCAAGTCTGGCATGATCGTCAGTGCCATGACATTAATTTCGCGCGTCCTAGGTTTAGTTCGTGATGTAGTAGTAGCAAACTTGATGGGGGCCGGCGCGAGTGCCGACGTCTTCTTCTTTGCCAATAAAATCCCTAATTTCTTACGTCGTCTGTTTGCTGAAGGCGCATTTTCTCAGGCTTTTGTACCAGTACTAACCGAAAGCCACGCCCAAGGGGATATGGACAAAACCCGAGAGTTGATTGCCCGTGCTGCTGGTACGTTAGGTGTGATTGTCTCTATTGTTACCATTCTCGGGGTTTTAGGCTCTGGTGTCGTAACGGCACTTTTTGGCTTTGGTTGGTTCTTGGACTGGATGCATGGTGGTCCGGCGGCTGAGAAGTTCGAACTTGCTAGCGTCATGCTCAAGATTACCTTTCCTTATTTATGGTTCATCACTTTTGTTGCGCTTTCTGGTGCGATCCTCAATACCTTAGGTAAGTTTGCAGTCTCTTCTTTTACGCCTGTCTTCCTCAACGTGATGATCATTTTGGCGGCGTGGTTTATTTCGCCTCAGATGTCGCAACCAGAAATCGGTCTTGCGATTGGCGTATTGCTAGGTGGCCTTGTTCAGTTTCTATTCCAGATTCCCTTCCTTATTAAAGCGGGAGTGATGGTTAAGCCTAAATGGGGCTGGCGCGATCCGGGTGTGGTGAAGATCCGTACCCTAATGATTCCTGCTCTATTTGGTGTGTCGGTGAGCCAAATCAACTTACTGTTTGATACCTTTATTGCCAGTTTCCTACAAACCGGCTCGATCAGTTGGTTGTACTATTCAGATCGCTTATTGGAATTCCCATTAGGTCTGTTTGGTATCGCGATTGCCACGGTGATTCTTCCTGCACTATCACGTAAACACGTAGACGCACACAGTGAAGGTTTTGCACACACCATGGATTGGGGCGTACGTATGGTTACCTTACTCGGTATTCCTGCAATGCTTGGTTTGATGGTACTAGCGAAGCCAATGTTGATGGTGCTATTCATGCGCGGTGAGTTTTCTCCGCAAGACGTTCATCAAGCCTCTCTCTCTTTATTAGCGTATGCATCAGGTCTGCTTAACTTCATGCTGATTAAGGTTCTCGCTCCGGGTTATTACTCGCGTCAAGACACCAAAACCCCAGTGAAGTACGGCATCATTGCAATGGTGACGAATATGGTCTTCAACGCGATCTTTGCGTACTTCTACGGTTACGTTGGTCTTGCTATTGCAACGGCGCTTTCTGCTTTTGTAAACATGGCATTGCTTTACCGCGGCTTGCATATTGCTGGTGTGTACCAAATCACTAAGCGAACAGTCCTCTTTATTATACGTTTAGTGATAGCTGGCGCAGCGATGGTTGCGGCTATCTTATGGCAACTTGAAGATATGTCTGTGTGGCTGAATTGGAGCTTTGCTCACCGCAGTGGCGTATTGGGAATGCTGATTGCACTTGGTGCTGGCGTTTACCTTGCTGTGGTGTTTTTACTCGGCGTACGTTTAAAAGACCTAAAAGCTGGGACAGAATAAGGTTGATTGGTATATAATCCGTCAGTTTCACACAGTGCAAAGTAAAAACAGAGGCATAAAGCAGTATCCAATGGAACTGATCAGAGGCATTCACAATATCAAGTCGCGCCATCATGGCTGCGTGCTGACTATTGGCAATTTCGATGGCGTACATAGAGGCCATCAACAAGTATTGCAGCAAGTGTCTGAACAAGCGGAGAAACTTTCGTTGCCTTCGGTTGTGATGACCTTTGAACCTCAGCCGATGGAGCTGTTTGCTCGAGATAAGGCACCTGCGAGGTTAACGCGACTGCGTGATAAGTTTGTTCAGCTGAGTAAGCTCGACATCGATCGTTTGCTGTGTGTTAACTTCAATCGTCATTTTGCTGACCTAACGGCGGAAGAGTTTATCCGTGACTTGTTGGTTGGTCGATTGGGTGTTAAGTTTCTTGTCATCGGCGATGATTTCTGTTTCGGCAAAGGCCGAACTGGTAACTTTGCGATGTTACAAGAAGCAGGGGAAAAGTACGGCTTTGAAGTTGTCAGTACCCAAAGCTTTTGTTTACAGCAATTACGAGTGAGCAGCACGGCTATCCGTAAAGCGCTGGCTCGTGATGATTTGCATTCCGCGCAAGAGATGCTGGGAAGAGATTACAGCATTGCCGGTCGTGTTTCACACGGAAGAAAGCTAGGTCGAACCATCGGGTTCCCTACTGCAAATATTCCTTTGAAACGCTGTGTATCTCCGGTTTCCGGAGTTTATGTTGTTCAAGCGCTTGGCTTAGGAGATAAGCCAGTGGGTGGCGTCGCTAACATTGGTCAACGGCCAACAGTAAATGGTGTTCGCCAGCAGTTAGAAGTACACTTATTCGACTTTCACGCTAATTTATATGGCAAGCAGCTAGAAGTGGAACTTTTGCATAAACTTAGAGATGAGCAAAAGTTTGAGTCGTTTGAAGCACTTAAACAACAAATCGAATTGGATGCTGAAGCAGCGAGGGTGTGGCTGCGTCAGCTTAAGCGTTGAGCGGTTTATTCCACCGTGCAACATAATGTCTAATTTTCGCCCAATATAACGGAATTAAGAATCGATGAGTGAGTATAAAGATACCCTGAACTTACCTGAAACAGGGTTTCCAATGCGCGGCAACCTGGCCAATCGTGAGCCAGAAATGCTTAAGCGTTGGTACAAAGAAGATCTTTACGGTGAAATCCGTAAAGCTAAGAAAGGCAAAAAGTCATTCGTACTGCACGATGGCCCTCCTTACGCGAACGGTGACATTCACATTGGTCACGCACTAAACAAGATTCTTAAAGACATTATTATTAAATCCAAAACACTTTCAGGTTTTGACGCACCTTACATCCCAGGCTGGGACTGCCACGGTCTACCTATCGAATTGATGGTAGAGAAGAAAGTAGGCAAGCCAGGCCAAAAAGTGACGGCAGCTGAGTTCCGCGAGAAATGTCGCGAGTACGCTGCAGGTCAAGTTGAAGGTCAAAAAGAGAGCTTCAAGCGTCTTGGCATCATGGGTGAGTGGGACAAGCCATACCGCACTATGGACTTCGCAACTGAAGCGAACATCATCCGTGCACTTGGTAAGATCGCAAGCAAAGGTCACCTACTGAAAGGTTTTAAACCAGTTCACTGGTGTACAGACTGTGGTTCAGCTCTTGCTGAAGCAGAAGTTGAGTACAAAGATAAAGTATCGCCATCTATCGACGTTCGCTTCAAAGCGGCTGACGAAGCGGCACTGCTATCTAAGTTTGAGCTAACTGAAGGTCACGAAGGCCAAGGTGACGTATCTATCGTTATCTGGACAACAACACCTTGGACACTGCCTGCAAACCGCGCAGTATGCCTACGTGATGATCTAGAGTATGTGCTTATCCAAACAGAAGGCGACAACGCTGAGCGTATTATCGTTGCTGCTGAGCTAGCGAAAGACGTAATGGACCGTGCAGGTATCGAGCACTTCCACAACCTTGGCTTTGCTAAAGGTGCGGACCTAGAGCTTTCTCAATTCCAACACCCATTCTACGATTTCACTGTACCGGCGATCCTTGGTGATCACGTTACAACTGATTCAGGTACTGGTGTTGTTCACACTGCACCTGGTCACGGTCAAGAAGACTTCGCGGTTGGTAATAAGTACAACCTAGAAGTAGCAAACCCAGTTGGTTCAAACGGTGTTTACCTACCAGACACTGAGCTATTTGCTGGTCAGCACGTATTTAAAGCGAACGATGCAGTAGTAGAAGTACTGAAAGAAAAAGGTGCACTACTACACCACCACGCATACGAGCACAGCTACCCACACTGTTGGCGTCATAAGACTCCGATCATCTTCCGCGCAACACCACAATGGTTCGTATCTATGGACCAAGCTGGCCTACGTGCTAAAGCACTAGAGTCAATCAAGAATGTTGAGTGGATGCCTGAGTGGGGTCAAAGCCGTATCGAAGGTATGATCGAAGGTCGCCCTGAGTGGTGTATCTCTCGTCAACGTACTTGGGGTGTGCCAATTGCTCTGTTCGTTCATAAAGAAACAGCAGAACTTCATCCGAACACACTAGAGCTGATCGAGAAAGTCGCTAAGCTGGTTGAAGAGAAAGGCATCCAAGCATGGTGGGATGTCGATGCAGCTGAACTACTAGGTGCTGACGCTGACCAATACGAAAAAGTACTAGATACACTAGACGTATGGTTCGATTCAGGTGTTACACACTTCTCTGTTGTTGATGCTCGTGAAGAGTACAACGGCAACAGTGCAGACCTATACCTAGAGGGTTCTGACCAACACCGCGGTTGGTTCCAGTCTTCTCTAATTTCATCTATCGCGATGAAAGACGAAGCGCCGTACAAACAAGTACTGACACACGGTTTCGTGGTTGATGGTCACGGTCGTAAGATGTCTAAATCTATCGGTAACGTGGTTGCGCCAAAAGACGTAACTAACAAGCTAGGTGCTGACATTCTTCGTCTATGGGTTGCTTCTACAGATTACACTGGTGAAGTTGCGGTTTCTGATGAAATCCTAAAACGCAGCGCAGATGCTTACCGTCGTATCCGTAACACAGCGCGTTTCTTCCTTGCTAACCTAAGCGGCTTCAACCCTGAAACAGACATCGTTCCTGTTGAAGAGATGGTTGCGCTAGATCGCTGGGCGGTTGGTCGTGCACTAGCAGCACAAGAAGAGATCGTTAAAGCATACGAAGAGTACAACACTCACGGTGTGACTCAGCGTCTAATGCAATTCTGTTCAATCGAAATGGGCTCTTTCTACCTAGATGTAATCAAAGACCGTCAGTACACAGCAAAACGTGGCGGCAACGCTCAACGTAGCTGTCAGACAGCACTTTACTACATCGTAGAAGCGCTAGTTCGTTGGATGGCGCCAATCATGTCGTTCACAGCAGATGAAATCTGGAACGAAATGCCTGGTCAACGCGACAAGTTCGTATTCACTGGTGAGTGGTTCGATGGTCTATTCGGTCTTGCTGAGGGCGAAGAGCTGAACAACGAATTCTGGACTGAGATCCAAGCGGTTCGTGGCGCAGTGAACAAACTTCTAGAAGACGCGCGTAAAGAGAAAACCATCGGTGGTGCACTACAAGCTGAAGTGACGCTATTTGCTGATGACGCTCTAGCGGCGAAAATCAACAAACTAGAAGATGAACTGCGCTTTGTTCTACTAACATCTGCAGCGAAAGTTAAGCCTCTAGGTGAGAAGACTGATGCTGCACAAGCGACGGATATCGAAGGCTTGTTTGTTGAAGTAGCAGCAGCTGAAGGCGAGAAGTGTGACCGTTGTTGGCACCACACGCCAGACGTAGGCACAATCGAAGGTCACGAGAAGATCTGTGGTCGTTGTGTGTCGAACGTTGACGGCGAAGGTGAAGTACGTAAATTCGCGTAATTGCCTAGAACGACTGAACTTTTTTTAAAATTAACAGCCCCAGTATTTACTGGGGCTGTTTGTAGGTAAAGTAATGAGTGAAAAAGCACTGACGTTAAAGCAATCTGGAGTTCGCTGGCTATGGTTAGCAATTCTGGTATTTATTGCCGATATTGGCATCAAATTGGTGGTAATGGACAACATGGGCTACGGATGGGCAAACCGAATTGAGGTGCTGCCATTCTTCAACCTACTTTATGTTCATAACTACGGTGCAGCATTCAGCTTCTTGAGCGATCAAGCGGGCTGGCAACGCTGGTTGTTCACTGGTATCGCGTTTGTTGTGACAGGTCTTTTGACTTACTGGATGAGTAAGCTTCCAGCCAAAGAAAAATGGAACAACATCGCTTATGCATTGATTATTGGTGGTGCAGTGGGCAACGTGTTTGACCGTGTGGTTCACGGCTTTGTTGTTGATTACCTTGACTTCTTCTGGGGCAGCTATCACTGGCCAGCATTCAATCTAGCGGATACGACTATCTGTATTGGTGCGGCAATGATCATTCTTGACGGCTTCCGCAAAAAGGATGCTGACAAGTAATCTTTTGCGATATACCGAATAACCCTAAGCGTCGTCCGTTGATTCGAACGACGCTTTTTATTATGTTGGAGCGCAATCCGCGTATCTTCGTACAATAAAAAGCAATCACAGTACGTGATCAGACAGAACGCTGGACAACCCAAGAACAAGGAAGCAGTAACGTGACAACAATAAATCAAGATTCAGCAGTAACGCTGCACTTCACCATCAAAATGCAAGATGGCTCTGTAGCAGACAGCACACACAATATGGGTAAGCCTGCTAAATTCGTGATGGGCGATGGTAGCTTGAGTGAGAACTTTGAGAAATGCCTACTAGGCTTACAAGTAGGTGAAGAAAAGGCGATCGAACTGAAAGCCGCTGATGCTTTTGGTATGCCGAACCCAGACCATATCCACCATATGGACCGCACTAAATTTGTTGGCGAAGCGGAAGTTGAAGTCGGCACGATCATGGCATTCAGCGGTCCAGACGGTATGGAAATCCCGGGAATCATTACTGAGATTGCTGGCGACTCAGTGACAGTGGATTTCAACCATCCACTCGCGGGACAAGACGTGACTTTCGAAGTCGAAATTTTGTCAGTAGAATAGCGAACCAAATTAAAGATAACTTCCATGAGCAATGAAATGAAAATCCTGTTAGCTAACCCACGTGGTTTCTGTGCTGGTGTTGACCGCGCGATTAGCATCGTAGAGCGTGCGCTAGAGATGTATCAGCCACCAATCTATGTTCGACATGAAGTGGTACACAACCGCTTTGTGGTTGAAGGTCTAAAGCAGCGTGGTGCTATCTTCGTTGAAGAATTGCACGAAGTGCCAGACAACAACATTGTGATTTTCTCCGCTCATGGTGTGTCACAAGCCGTACGCCAAGAAGCGAAGTCTCGTGATTTGACAGTATTCGATGCAACGTGTCCGCTGGTAACCAAAGTACATATGGAAGTAGCGCGCGCGAGCCGTCGAAATATGGAAGTGGTACTGATCGGTCATGCTGGTCACCCAGAAGTGGAAGGCACAATGGGTCAGTACTCTAGCGAGACGGGCGGTATGTACCTTGTGGAAACGCCAGCCGATGTTGAGAAGCTAAAATCGATCGTGAAAGATCCATCGGATCTGCACTACGTGAGCCAAACAACATTGTCTGTCGATGAAACCGCAGACGTAATTGAAGAGTTACGCCGCGTATTCCCAGAGATTCAAGGTCCTCGCAAAGATGACATCTGCTACGCGACGCAAAACCGTCAAGATGCTGTGCGTGAGCTCTCTGCTGATGTTGATGTGATGGTCGTTGTGGGTTCTAAGAACTCTTCAAACTCTACTCGCTTAAAAGAGTTGGCTGAAAAACTGGGCACACCGGGCTACTTAACGGACTGCCCAGAAGACATCAAGCCAGAGTGGTTTGAAGGCAAAGTGAAAGTCGGTGTAACTGCCGGCGCATCTGCACCAGAAGAGTTGGTAAATCAAATCCTAGATCGCATCAAAGAACTGGTTGGTGCTGAGGCAGTAGATGAAGTGCTTGGTCGTGAGGAGAACATGTTCTTCGAAGTACCAAAAGAACTGCAAATTAAGCAAGTCGATTAAGACCAATCAAACACCAAAAAGGCGACCACAAGGTCGCCTTTTTCATTGGGAGTTTCTACACGAGTTCATCAGAGTCTAAGCTTAACTGCTGATACCTAGCAGCTCTTTGAGCACCTTTAGGTAGCGACGGCTAACCGGGATCTCAAAGCCGGTTTTGGTGATGATTTCTGCCAGCCCGTTTTCGAGTAGCTTAATCTCGCTGATGGCTTTAATGCTGACCAGATACTGTCGATGGCAACGCACCAATGGGGTTTTCTCTTCCAAGGTTTTTAGCGTGAGCTGTGTGCTGGCGGTTTGGCAGGTGGAGCGTACATGTACTCCGCTGATGTCACTGTAAGCGCACTCAACCGTTTCGGTTGCCATGATCACAATGCGGTTGTGTCCAATGCAAGGTATCTGGTCTAGGCTTTCGGGCGCGATGGCTGATAGTTGCTGAGTGAGCGCGGATTGACTCATTACTTTGTTCAGGCGCTTGACGGTTTTTGTCAAACGGCATGGGTCAACGGGCTTGAGTAAGTAGTCGAACGCGTTGTCTTCAAAGGCTTGGATAGCGTATTGATCGTAGGCGGTCACAAACACCACGTAAGGCATGGTCTCTGGGTCTAACATGCCCAACAGCTCTATGCCCGTCACCTGTGGCATTTGGATGTCGAGAAACACCACATCAGGTTTGAGCTCATTGATCTTCTTTAGCCCCATGATGGCGTTTGACGCGTCGCCAATCACCTCAATCTGGCCTGTTTCATCCAATAGCTCTGCTAACTCTTCACGAGCAAACTGTTCATCATCAATGACGAGGGCGGTTAACATCCAAGACTACCTTTGTGCGTTTTCACTGTACTTATCGCGAGTGGGGAATGATAAAACTCATTTTAGTAAATTGGTGCTGCTGAGAGGTAATTTTTAGCGCTGAATCACGCCCAAATTGATTCGATAAGCGCTTATCGACAATTTCCATCCCCAAACCAGAATGATTCTCTTTTGGTGGCTCATAGCTTCCCGCGTTGTCTTCTACCGTAATCAGTGCACCTTGTGGGTGAGCTTGGCTGTAAATCTTCACTTTGCCGCCTTCTAACATATTGGAAATACCATGCTTGATGGCGTTCTCAACGAGCGGTTGAAGAGTAAAGCTCGGCAGTTTGATATCCAAAAGCTCTGGTTCAATATCAATTTCAACTTCTAAGCGATCAGTAAAGCGCGCCTTTTCTATAGATAAGTAGGAATTCACGTGTGCCAACTCTTCCTTTAGCGTCACGGTGTTGATGTTCTGCTTTAAGTTACTGCGGAAGAAGTGCGATAGGTTTTGGATCAGTTCTCGCGCCTTATCTGGATCTCGACGAGTAATGGCGCTGATGGTGTTTAGCGCATTAAACAAGAAGTGTGGGTTCACCTGTGCGTGCAGCAGTTTGATTTCTGCCTGAGCCAGCAGGGTTTGTTGTTGCTGATAATCACCATACAAGATTTGGCTCGATAGAAGCTGAGCGATGCCTTCCGCCATTGACATGTTGGCTGTTGAAAACAGTTTGCGTTTTGGCTCATAGAGTTTAATGGTTCCCACTACCTCTTTACCTGCACGCAAAGGAATGATCAACGCAGAGCCCAACTTACAATCTTTCGCTAATGAGCATTGGTAAGGGCGTTCACTGCCATCAAGGTAGATGATGTCATTCTTCTCCATTGAGTCGAGTGTGCTTTGCGATGAAATAGGAGTATTTGGCCTATGATGATCATCACCGATACCAACGAAAGCCAGAATCTTCTCTTGGTCGGTAATAGCGACCGCGCCTACCTTCGTTTCTTCATAAATAATACGGGCGATCTTATCGGCGTTTTCGCTGTTAAAGCCAGTACTCAGAATACCGACCGAGCGATCGGCAATGCTCAATGCACGGCGGGAAAAGGTTGCTGAGTACTTTTCAAAAATGGTTTTACGATCTTGCAAAATACTCATAAACAGAGCGGCACCAACGGAGTTAGCAATGATCATCGGAGCCGCAATCGCTGAAACCAGCTCATAGGCTTGGTCGAAGGGCTTGGCAACGGCGAGCAACAGAATCATCTGTACGATTTCCGCTACAAAAGTCACGCTGAATACCACGCTTGGATTAAACAGCATCGCACCTTTGTTGCGCTTGATGAGGTACACATGCAGCAAGCCGCCAATCAAGCCTTCTGCTGTAGTCGAAATAGCGCAGGCTAAATCTGTAAAACCACCAAGGGTGTAACGGTGAATACCGCCCGTTAGTCCCACCGCGAAACCAACGACAGGGCCACCAAACAGGCCACCCATTACTGCTCCGATAGCGCGTGTATTAGCGATGGCGTCGTTAATCTGTAATCCGAAGTAGGTGCCAAGAATACAAAAGCCAGAGAAGAGCACATAACAAATGAGCCGATGGCTGAGGCGAGAGGAGATGCTCAGCAGAGGCAAAATGATCGGCGTTTTACTCAGCATGTAAGCCAACACTAAGTAAACACACATTTGTTGTAAAAGGGAGATGACCAGTTCCATAACGAACCTAACCTAAAAATGATGTTTTTATTGTAAGTGAATTAAATCTTCGAAGAGAAACAAAAAGAGCCTGCGTTGGGCAGGCTCTTGGTTTATCCAGACATTGATAATGAATCGGTTAGCAAGCGAAGGTATTCATTATGCCGTTTCTGAGGCTGTTTGCGGTTTCTCTTCGTCAGCCAGTTCTGTCTCGCCTTTGCCTTTAGAAATCTTGATAACGTAACCTGCTGCCGCTAGTGCGAATAGAACGCCCGCGATAGTCGAGATTTGCATTGGCAGACCGAAACCTAGTGTGCTGTTGTTTAGAATGAAAGTCACACATACGGTTGTCATGAATACGGCTGGTACTGTCGTAATCCAGTGCAGCTTGTTGTGGCGTAGTAGGTAAGCCGACGCAGTCCAAAGCATCATTACTGCTGTTGTTTGGTTTGCGAAGCCGAAGTAGCGCCAGATGATACCGAAGTCTACTTGAGTCAGGATGCCGCCGATAACGAATAGTGGTACAGCCATTAGAAGACGGTTACGCAGTGTTTTCTGTTCCATACCGAAGTATTCAGCAAGAATCAGGCGGCTTGAGCGGAATGCTGTGTCACCTGATGTGATTGGCAGAATAACAACACCAAGGAAAGCAATCACACCACCGAATACACCCAGTAGGCCAAATGACGCGCTGTACACCACGTTACCAGGACCACCGTTTTTCACAGCTTCTGCAAGACCGTCAAGTGTACCGAAGAAAGACAGAGCAATAGCACACCAGATAAGCGCGATAACGCCTTCACCAATCATTGCACCGTAGAATACGAAGCGACCGTTCTTCTCATTTTCCATACAACGCGCCATCAGTGGTGACTGAGTTGCGTGGAAACCAGAGATAGCACCACATGCGATAGTGATAAATAGTGCAGGCCATAGAGGCATATCGTTCGGGTTCAAGTTAGTGAACATATCGCTTACTTGGAAGTCGCCCATTACCGTGTGCTCGCTAGAGAACGCAACTGCAGTCATTAGACCCACAGACATGAAGATCAGTAGTGCGCCGAACAATGGGTAGAAACGACCGATGATTTTATCTACAGGAACAATTGTCGCGATGATGTAGTAAGCGAAAATCAACACAACCATGGTTGTCATGCTGACGCTAAAGCTGGTTTGGTCGTTGATTAGGTTTGTGATCATACCTGCTGGTGCTGATACGAATACCACACCAACGAGAAGCAATAGGACAATGGCAAAGATGTTCATAAAGTGTTTTGCGCCATTACCTAGGTAGCGACCCGTAATTGTTGGTACTGATGCACCACCGTTACGAACAGAAAGCATACCTGAGAAGTAATCGTGTACCGCACCTGCGAAGATACAACCTACAACAATCCACAGCATTGCCGCAGGGCCATATAGCGCACCCATGATTGGACCGAAGATTGGGCCAACACCAGCGATGTTAAGTAGCTGAACAAGGTAAACACGTTTGGTTGACATTGGAACGTAGTCAACACCGTCCGTTTTAGTATGGGCAGGCGTTTGGCGATTCTCATTGATACCGAAAACTTTCTCAACGAAAGCGCCGTAGATGAAGTATCCGCCGATGAGGGCTGCGACACAGGTTAGAAACCACATCATAGCAATTGTCCTTGGTTTAATAGGTAGGGTAATTTTTTAAGCTCAGGATGTATCTTATTCGCCTCTTTTGTTAAGCGCATTCGCTCTGTGGATGAGTGGTCGAATAGAGAAGCGAGTGGTCGATATAAGGATTAAGTGGTTTTATCGTTTGCTCAGTGGTCGGGATATCCGTTAAGCGGTGAAATTCGGTACTCAGTGGTCGTTATGTATCGTGAGTGGTTGTAGGAGAAACTCGCAGGCAAAATCGACACAGCAGCGGCAAAGCACAGGCTTTAGTGATAAGCTTGTTGGGAAAACAACTAGTTAAGGAAGAATCATGAAAAAGGCAACGTTAGGCTTGGCGCTGGCTTTACTCGCTGGATGTGCGGCAACCACGGAAGAATTGGCGCAATCTGGTGATTGGTATCAGATCGGTTATCAAGATGGTATTGCAGGGCATACCTCTCGTACGGTGAAAGAGCTCAATCAGCTCGGTAATGCTAAGCAAGGTGACTACGACCAAGGCTACCTAGAAGGTGTAACAGAATACTGTAATCCGGATTTCGCTTACCAAATGGGTCTGTCTGGTCAGTATTATGAAGGTGTGTGCGAAGGCACGCCTCAAGCGCAGAAATTCCGTATGGAATGGCAACGTGGTTGGAACGAATACAGCAACTAATTCTGTTTCATAATCAAGACGGCAATTTTCCCTGTTAATCTTCTGACATTTGAATTTTATTGCTTTGGTGTACTGGTGATATCAGATTCAATCAGAAGTGAAATAGAAACATGAAAAAGATCTTTTTGGTCGCATTGGCGCTCTTTCCCCTAACGGTTGGTGCGACTAATGTATTGAAAGAGTCGATAAAGATGAAGCGTAAGTACGATCATGACAAGCATCGTATTACCAACACCATCAATCACACTAAGCGCAATATCAAAGAGATCACCGATGGCACTTATGTGGAGAATCAGGTTAAGCGTGAAGTAAACCAAACCACGCGTAAGTACACCAATAAAGTGGATAACGTTAAGAACATAACGAACCCCGATCACATCAAACGCAAAGCAAATGACAAGCTTAACCAAGAGTTTGATGAATGGTTGTATGAAGACTAAATCTTGATATCAGAATAAGAAAGGAGACCTTGAGGTCTCCTTTTTGTTTGCTTGGACTCTATCATTCCACTATTTAGGCTGATGGCTTTCCACCGCTTTACGTAAGAAACCGTCTTGGTGATGGAGATGCGTGCGAGCAGATTCAATATCAAGATCGGTGAGGATCATTAAGATCGCCAACTTCACTTCATAATCCGTTTGTTTTAGCACTTCGGTTGCTTGTTCTTTGCTGCAATCGGTCGCTTGCATCACGATACGTGCGGCGCGTGCAACGAGTTTATTGTTGGTTGCTTTCACATCAACCATCAGGTTTTGGTAACTCTTACCCAAACGGATCATACTGGCAGTAGTCAGCATGTTCAGAACCAGTTTCTGCGCGGTACCTGATTTCAAACGTGTTGAGCCTGTCAATGCTTCAGGGCCAACAACAGGGCTAATTGCGACATCGGCAATGTCGGCGATTGGAGAATCTGGATTACAAGATAGCGCTATTGTGGTTGCACCGATCTCGTTTGCGTATTCCAAACCACCAATGACATAAGGCGTTCGGCCACTTGCAGCGATGCCTACGACAACATCCAGATTTGTGAATTCGATATCTTTTAGGTCTTGCTCACCTAAAACCGGCGAATCTTCCGCACCTTCTTTCGCTTTTAAAATCGCCTTTGGGCCACCCGCAATCAGACCAACCACCATCTTGTCAGATACGCCAAATGTTGGTGGACATTCCGATGCATCAAGCACACCTAAACGACCACTGGTGCCGGCGCCCATATAAACCAGACGACCGCCGACTTTAAACGCGTCGGTGATCTTATCTACCGCGAGTGCGATTTCTGGTAGTACTTTCTCCACCGCAAGCGGTACGAGTTTATCTTGCTGATTGAGTCTCTGAACAATGTCCAGAGAGGGCAATAAATCGATATCCATCGTATCTGGGTTGCGCCCCTCTGATACAAGGTGGGCGAGAGCAGCAATAAGCGCGTCATTTGTCATAGTGGTTTAAGCCTTTGAATACTGATTTCGATTTTTTGTCGCTGTATCTGGCACAACGAATTTAGTTTTTAGGATAGAGCACACCCAGTGAAGCAAGACGGCTCGCACCAGTCACTTCAGGTAAGTTACTCGGCAGTCCATCGATATGTCGCTGAGCAAGCCAAGCAAACGCCATGGCTTCCATATAGTCGCCATCAACACCTTTATCGTCCGTTGTTGCGACTTGCCACTGTGGCAGAAGTTCTGCTAAACGTTGCATCAGTAGCGGGTTTCTCGCACCACCTCCACACACCAACAGCTGTGGCTGCTGGCCATAAGTGAATTTCTCTACTTCGCTTGCAATGGTTTTCGCCGAGTATTCACACAGCGTGCGTTGTACATCTTGTGTTGAGGTATTGTGGTCAGCTAACTGATGATGCAGCCAATCGATGTTGAACAGCTCTCGTCCTGTGCTCTTGGGCGCCGACATAGCGAGGTAAGGCTCTGCTAAGAGTTGAGTGAGCAGTGCGGCATCGGTGTTACCTTGCAGAGCAAATTGCGCGTCTTTATCGAAGTCTTGTCCGGTGTGTTGTTCACACCATGCATCCATCAACATGTTGCCCGGGCCAGTATCGTAGCCGATCACTGCTTGTTCAGGATGCAGTACCGAGATATTGGCAATTCCACCGATGTTAAGCACCACGGTGGTGGAATCTTGCATGGCAAAAATACTTTTATGGAAAGCAGGAACGAGCGGTGCACCTTGGCCACCTAACGCCATGTCTTTGCGACGAAAATCTGCCACGGTATCAATGCCCGTTTTGACTGCGATGATGTTGGCATCACCCAGTTGGGTAGTGAAGGGCAGGTCGCCTGTTGGCTGGTGGAACACGGTTTGCCCATGATTGCCAATGGCTCGGATTTGCTCAGCGGAATAGCCGGATTTATCCAGTAGCTGTAAAACCGCATCGGCAAACAGATGGCCAAGTTGATGATCGAGCTCACCAATGGCTTTAAGGTTCGTGTCTTGCCCAGTGCAAACCGACAGTAGCATCTGCTTAATATGAGCGGGCATTGGGTAATCATCGTGTGCGATCAAGCGAACACGGTTATCTTCAATTTCAACCAGTGCGGTATCTACACCGTCCATACTGGTTCCAGACATCACACCGATATACAGTTTGTTAAGATTCACAGCCAATTCCGTCAATTCTTCGATTCACTTATTGTAAAGCAATTCTGAAGCGAATAACCTCATCGAATACGAGATATTCAGCCGATTTTGAGGAGAAAAAATGGGACCGTTATGGGTTGATGTTGCAGGCTATGAACTGACTGCAGAAGACAGAGAAATTTTGGATCACCCAACGGTTGGTGGTTTGATTTTATTTACGCGTAACTACCACGACAGTGAGCAGCTTCAAGCTCTTACCCAATCTATCCGCAAAGCGGCGAAACGTCCGATTTTGATTGGTGTTGACCAAGAAGGCGGGCGCGTTCAGCGTTTTCGTGAAGGCTTTTCATTGATTCCTGCGGCAGACGAATACGCCAAGCATCAAAACAGTGAAGAACTGGCACGTGTGGGCGGTTGGTTGATGGCTGCAGAGCTTATTGCTCATGATATCGACCTAAGCTTCGCGCCGGTATTGGATAAAGGTCACCAGTGTAAAGCGATTGGCAGCCGTGCCTTTGGTGAAGATCTGGATACCATTTTACGTCACAGCACCGCGTATATGCAGGGTATGAAGAGTGTCGGTATGGCGACTACGGGCAAACATTTCCCGGGTCATGGTGGTGTGATTGCTGATTCACACCTAGAGACACCATACGATGAGCGTAGCGATATCTTTGAGCAAGACATGGCGATCTTCAAAGCGCAAATCGATGCTGGCATCTTAGACGCGATGATGCCTGCTCATGTGATTTTCCCAAATTATGATGACCAACCAGCAAGTGGATCTGAGTATTGGCTAAAACAAATCCTGCGCCAGCAGCTTGGTTTTAAAGGTTTGATCTTCTCTGATGATTTGACCATGGAGGGCGCTGCGATCATGGGTGGCCCTGCTCAGCGTGGCGCACAAGCATTAAACGCTGGCTGCGATATGCTGCTGGTTTGTAATAAGCGCGATGCGCAAGTTGAGGTGCTGGATAATCTACCAATTACTTCTGTTCCTCTAGCTGATGCCTTGTTGAAGAAGCAAAGCTTTTCTCTAAGTGAGCTAAAACTCTCGCAAGAGTGGAAAGACGCTTCTGAAGCTATGAAGCGATTGATTGGCTAACCATCTCACCCCTGAATAATGGCTTGCTCAGGGTGAGACGTAAACTTTCAAAAACATCCATTTAAGGCCGAAGTGCTCTGTACTTCGGCTTTTTCTTTGATGTAAATTGAAATTTACACTAAATGTTTTTTATTGTGTACGGTTGTAATTCTTTTTTAGCCTGTTATCTTGTCGATAAAGCTTAGTTGTCTCACCAAGGAATTGGTTGGGTGTAAACAAAAATATACAGGTCAAGGTTATGCAAAGAAGTGAATTGAGCAACATCAACATCAGCGAAGAACAAGTACTGATCACGCCAGAGGAGCTAAAAGTGAAGCTTCCTCTAAGTGAAAAAGCGCGTCGTTTTATTCAAGAGTCTCGTCAAACCATCGCTGATATCATTCACAAGAAAGATCATCGTCTACTCGTTGTATGTGGACCATGTTCTATCCATGACGTAGAGGCAGCGAAGGATTACGCTAAGCGTCTAAAAGCTCTTTCTGAACAACTAAGCGACCAACTGTATATTGTAATGCGTGTTTACTTTGAGAAGCCTCGAACCACGGTTGGTTGGAAAGGCCTGATCAATGACCCACACCTAGATGGCAGCTTCGACATTGAACATGGTCTGCATGTTGGTCGTGAGCTGCTGGTTGAATTGGCTGAGATGGAAATCCCACTAGCAACAGAAGCCCTTGACCCAATCAGCCCGCAATACCTTGCGGATACCTTTAGCTGGGCTGCGATCGGTGCTCGTACGACTGAGTCACAAACACACCGTGAGATGGCAAGCGGCCTTTCTATGCCGATTGGCTTCAAGAATGGTACGGATGGTAGCCTAGCAACCGCTGTTAACGCGATGCAAGCGGCCTCTTCTAGCCACCGTTTCATGGGTATTAACCGTGAGGGCCAAGTAGCGCTATTAACTACGCAAGGTAACCCGAATGGTCACGTGATTCTGCGCGGCGGCAAGCAAGCTAACTACGATTCAGTATCGGTTAACGAGTGTGAGCAAGAGATGGCGAAGTCTGGCCTTGATGCTTCATTGATGGTGGATTGTAGCCATGCAAATTCTCGCAAAGATTACCGTCGTCAGCCATTGGTTGCCGAAGACGTGATTCACCAAATCCGTGAAGGTAACAAGTCAATCATCGGCTTGATGATTGAAAGTCATATCAACGAAGGTAACCAATCTTCAGACCTAGCACTTGAAGAGATGAAATACGGCGTATCGATCACTGACGCATGTATCAATTGGGATTCAACTGAGGCACTATTACGTCATGCACACGAAGAGCTGGTGCCTTTCTTAGAGAATCGCCTTAAAGGCTAAAACGGAACTTATTTAAGGAACATCAATGGCAGTTGAACTTAACGCATTACGCGATCAAATTGATGCAGTCGACAAGCAAATGTTGGAGCTACTGGCACAACGTTTAGCACTAGTAGAGAAAGTGGGTGAAGTAAAAAGCGAACACGGTTTGCCAATTTACGCCCCAGATCGTGAGGCTGCCATGCTGGCGTCACGACGAGCTGAAGCTGAAAAAATGGGGATTCCTCCACAGCTGATTGAAGACATTCTTCGTCGAACCATGCGTGAGTCTTATGCCAGCGAGAAAGATTCCGGTTTTAAGTGTTTGAACCCAGAATTGCGCTCAGTGGTTATTATTGGTGGTAATGGCCAGTTAGGTGGTCTGTTTGGCCGAATGTTCAAACTCTCTGGTTACCAAGTAAAGGTGCTGGGCAGCAAAGATTGGGATCACGCGGATGACATCCTTAAAGGTGCGGGCCTGGTTGTGGTTACTGTGCCGATTCACCTAACAGAAGGTGTGATTGAAAAACTTGGTAACCTGCCAAAAGACTGCATTCTGTGTGACCTGACTTCTATCAAGTCTAAGCCTCTGCAAGCAATGTTGAATGTGCACCAAGGTCCGGTTGTTGGTTTGCACCCAATGTTTGGCCCAGATGTTCCGAGCCTAGCGAAGCAGGTGATTGTCTACTGTGACGGTCGTGGTAGCGATCAATACCAATGGCTCTTGCAACAGTTTGGAATTTGGGGTGCAAGTTTGTGCCAAATCGATGCGCAAGAGCACGACCATGGCATGACTTTGATTCAGGCACTGCGCCACTTCACTTCTTTCGCTTACGGCATGCACCTAAGCAAAGAGAATCCGAACATTGAGCAACTATTAAAGCTGAGCTCGCCGATTTACCGCTTGGAATTAGCGATGGTAGGGCGTTTGTTTGGCCAAGATCCAAACCTCTACGGTGACATCATTCTTTCATCACAAGAAAACATCGACATGATTAAGCGTTTCCACCAACGCTTTGGTGAAGCGTTGTCTGTTTTAGACAGTAAAGATAAGGCTGAGTTTGTCGAAAGCTTCGAACAAGTGAGTGACTGGTTTGGTGATTACTCGCAGCAATTTATGAATGAGAGTCAGAACCTACTCAAACAAGCGAACGACAACATCCACCGTGGATAAGTACCAGTTTTAAATACAAAAAGAGCAGCTCACGGGCTGCTCTTTTCTATTCTGAAGGCTTTTAAAAATCAGTTGGTCGATGTGCCACTGTTGTCTTCACTTGATACTGTGCTGATGCTGGTATCACGGTATGGAGAGTTGGTTAGATTGATTTGCAGACGAACGACATTGTCGATTAACTGAACCAATGGGCCCCATTTCACCATCTTCTCTTTTTCAAACACGGAGTTGAAGTTCTCCGGTGTCCAGTCCATTAGGTAACGTGGGTTTAATGTGCGACCTAGGAAGCGTACTTCGTAATGCAGGTGCGGGCCGGTTGAGTTACCCGAGTTACCACATTTCGCAATTACATCGCCTTTACTGACAAACTCACCGCTTTTTACACTGAACTTATTGAGGTGGGCAAACGAGCTTGAGAAACCAAACGAGTGGCGTAACGTTAGGTAGTTGCCGTAGCCGCGATTACTTGGACGTACGGTCTCTACAACACCATCCGCTGGCGCAAGAATCTCTTCGCCACGCTTACAGGTTAAGTCGATGCCAGTGTGCACATGACGTTTCCCCGAAATTGGATTAATTCGGCTGCCATATGGCGATGAGATGCGCTGATAAGTCATCGGGCTATCGTTGGGAATCAAACGGAACATGGTGGCTCGAACGGCCGAGTCAATAGCGGCAGCATCGATACGTTCCTCTAACGCGAGGTTATTCTCTTCACCCACTAACTCTTCATCAGCAAGACCCAATACAGATTCCACGTCGAATACACGCTTGCCTAGCAGTTGAATCTGGTTGTTTTTGTCCGTCAGAGATTGAGACAGTGAGTGGTTGGTATCCAATTGTTCTTCGTAAAGCGCAGTGATCTCTGCTTTTTCACTTTCAAGCTTAGCGATGGTCTGACTAAGGGTTTGCGTATCATGAACTTGCTTTTGGTTCAGATACCATGCGCCGCCGACGACAGCGGGCAATGCAACAACGGATGCACAGATGGTTAGGATCGAAAGGCGACCCAAATGAAACTGCTGATTCCCGTCTTTTGTCGGGATCTGCATGATGATTTTTTTAGACATGGTTATTGTTACTAAAGTAGGCGCTCAATTTATTTTTCTCCTAAATCGGAAAGATGCTCTAACTCTCGATTCAGAAGCTCGTTATTGCCTACATTCAATTCTATAAATCGTTTTAGTTGGCTAATACTTTCGATGTCTATGTTGCTTATCTTTAGCCGAATCTCATTGCCTGCAATCGAAACGATACCAGCACTTAGCTGCATCATCTGTTCTGATTGGATAAATGAGAACCCCACTTCTACCGGAAGTAATGAATCCAACGGTTTTGCATCTTCAACTTTTAATAACAAGCCATGCAATGAAAGGTCTTGAATCGTAGCTTGCATTGCCAAGTCTCCTTGCTCAATTAGAGCAGGTACTTGGTAGATGATGCGTGAAAAGCGTCGTCTCTCCGTCATAGAGCTTTCTCGTAAAGTATTCAAACAAGTGAAAGATTATATCAAATAGTACAAAATTTGTTCGATTTTTGTTCTTAAAATGTCGAGATAGCTACAGAGTTGGGTTGGCTAATGGTCATGCTCTTGACCTACTTGAGAGGTACTTCGAGCTATTTATGCAACACATACAACAAAGGCCGCTATGATAGCGACCTTTGTACGAATTACAAGCAAAGGTGAGCGTAGGGTGATATACCGCACACTCATCTTATAACCGAAATTACTTCGATACGCGCTTGTATTTGATGCGGTGTGGTTCAGCTGCTTCAGGACCAAGGGTCTTCTTCAGCCATTCCATGTACTCGTTGTAGTTACCTTCGTAGAAGTTAACTTGGCCTTCATCGCGGTAGTCGATGATGTGCGTTGCAATACGGTCTAGGAACCAACGGTCGTGCGAGATAACCATTGCACAGCCAGGGAACTCTAGTAGTGCTTCTTCTAGTGCACGTAGTGTTTCAACGTCAAGGTCGTTGGTTGGCTCATCGAGTAGCAGTACGTTACCACCAGCTTTAAGCAGCTTAGCAAGGTGTACACGGTTACGCTCACCACCAGAAAGCTCGCCGATAACTTTCTGTTGATCAGAGCCTTTAAAGTTAAAGCGAGAACAGTAAGCACGCGCAGGGATTTCGAAGTTGTTGATCTTGATGATGTCAGCGCCTTCAGAAATCTCTTGGAATACCGTGTTCTTGTCGTTCATTGAGTCACGGAACTGCTCAACAGACGCCAATTTCACTGTTTCACCTAGCTCAATCGTACCTGAGTCTGGTTGCTCAGTGCCGCTCAGTATCTTGAATAGAGTCGATTTACCTGCACCGTTGGCACCGATGATGCCCACGATTGCACCCTTAGGCATGCTGAACGATAGGTCATCGATAAGAACACGACCGTCGAATGACTTAGTCAGGTTGTTCACTTCGATTACCTTATCACCTAGACGCTCACCTGGCGGGATGAACAGTTCGTTGGTTTCGTTACGTTTTTGGTGGTCAGTGTTTTGTAGCTCCTCAAAGCGCGCCATACGTGCTTTAGATTTCGCCTGACGACCTTTAGGGTTTTGACGAACCCATTCAAGTTCTTTCTCGATGGTCTTTTGACGAGCTTTTTCTTGCGACGCTTCTTGTTGTAGACGTGCATCTTTTTGCTCTAGCCAAGACGTGTAGTTACCTTCCCATGGAATACCTTCACCACGGTCAAGTTCTAGGATCCAACCCGCTGCGTTATCTAGGAAGTAACGGTCGTGGGTAATCGCAACTACAGTACCAGTGTAATCAACTAGGAAACGTTCTAGCCATGCAACAGATTCCGCATCCAAGTGGTTGGTTGGTTCGTCGAGTAGCAGCATGTCTGGCTTTTCAAGAAGGAGACGACAGATAGCCACACGGCGACGCTCACCACCTGATAGGTGTTGGATCTTTTGATCCCATTCAGGAAGGCGAAGTGCATCAGCAGCACGCTCTAGCGCGTTATCTAGGTTGTGACCGTCTTTCGCTTGGATTAGCGCTTCTAGTTCACCCTGTTCTTTTGCTAGTGCATCGAAGTCTGCATCTGGTTCTGCATACGCAGCGTATACCGCATCCAAGCGCTTAAGTGCGCCAGCAACATCTGCAACGGCTTCTTCAACGATTTCACGAACCGTTTTTGATTCGTCTAGTACTGGCTCCTGAGGTAGGTAACCTACGTTTAGGCCAGGTTGTGGACGCGCTTCACCATCGATATCAGTATCGATACCCGCCATGATACGTAGCAGAGTTGATTTACCCGCACCGTTCAGACCTAGAACACCGATTTTTGCACCTGGGAAGAAGCTTAGAGAGATGTCTTTAAGAATTTGACGCTTAGGTGGCACGATTTTGCTCACCCGCGACATGGTATATACGTATTCAGCCATTGCCGATCGTTCCTAAATTAACTGTCATTCAAAGCGTCTATTTTATACCAACTCCTTGAGTTTTGTTACCGGATTGCAAGAAATTAGCATCTCGTGTGATTTCTTCTTCATCGCTGACCGGAAACTCACAACTTTAGGGTATACACTTTTCTTGTTCACCTTAAATGCAAACACTGACTGTTCATCAGGATGGATGAATTGTCGGGAATCTATTTGCCTTAAAGGGTTCTAAAGTTTTACGAGTACAACATTTATTACATCAAGTCGCTTTACAATAAGAACTTAATACGGTGTAAATAGATGCATATGCTTTATGACTTGCCACGCCTGTATTCACCAGTGGTGAGAAATGAAGTGAGAAACGTCTGGGGAAAATGACGCACATGAGATTCAACGTATCGGAATTGGCTAAAAGAGTATGCTACGCAGCCGCTTTATGTGCGGTAAGTGTGTCAGCAAACGCTGCGCTGAGCCTAGAAAAACAGCGCCAAGTTTATGAACAAGCTCAAGATTTATTAGACAAGAATGACATCGATGGCTATTTGTCTATCCGTTCTAAAATCGCCAGTTATCCACTCACCCCTTATGTGGATTATCGGGTGTTTCTGAGGCAATTATCGAGTAAGTCTCCACAACAGGTAGACGAATTTATTAGTGACCACGAGGCTTTTCCATTCTCACGTCGAATTCGCGCCCCTTACTTAGATAACCTTTATCGTCAGAAAGATTGGAAAACCATTACCGAGTTCCAGAAAGTGGAGCCAAGTGGCGAGCGTTACCAATGTATTTTCTACGTTGCTCAATTAAAACAAGGTAAGCAAGTCGCCGCATTTAAAGGCGCTGAGCATATGTGGTTGCGTGGAAAGAGCATCGCCGACGAGTGTGATCCGTTGTTCTCCGCTTGGGACAAAGCGGGGGAGCGTACCGATGAATTGATTCTGCAACGCATGTTGTTGGCGTTTGATGCGCGCAATGGTGGCTTGATGAGCTACCTACAAAAACTGCCTGAATCGGCTAAAGCGAAGCAACAAGCTAAAGCAATGAAAGCGTTGTTTGATAAGCCAGAAACGGTCGCTGCATTTGCCGAGAAGCAACCTGCGAATGATTTCAATCGCGCTCAGAGTGAATATGCACTCGAGAAACTTGCACGTAAGAACACCAAGCAGGCACAAGAGGCTTATGCGGCGGTAGTGAAAGGACAAAAGTTCTCATCAGAAAAAGCGCAAGCATTAGCCGATTACATTGCGATTCGTTTGATTCGTACTGAGTCAGATTCACTTGCTCAGTGGCGTGATGACAAAACCAAAACCAGCCAAGATCTGCCTCTGATTGAAAGCCGCATTCGTTTGTCGATTCAAAATGGCGATTGGAAAGGGGTACAGAAGTGGATTGCGGTACTGAATGAGCAAGAGCAAGCGACTCTTCGGTGGCAATACTGGCTAGGACGTAGTGAGATTGCGCTTGGTAATGAAGTCGCAGGTAAGCAACGTTTAGCAAAACTGGTTGGCCAGCGTAACTTTTACAGCGTCGCTGCTGCCAATGCGATAGGTCAATCAATCAAGTACCCATCAAGCTCGGTTAAGCTAGACAAGAAAGTTATACAGCCGTACCAAAAGTCGTTGGCCCGAATCCATGAGTTGATTGAAACTGATAAGATTGCGGCAGCAAAGAGCGAATGGGCGCACTTACTCCGCAGTGTCGGTAAAGATGAGAAAGCTCAGCTAGCAGCATATGCAGCATCTAAGCGTTGGCACAATCTTACTGTTATCGCGAGTATCGAAGCACAAATGTGGGATAACATCCCGTTGCGATTCCCAGTAGCGCATCGCTGGTGGTTCAACTTCTATGCTGAGAAGCACAACATCGATCCAATTACGATGATGTCGTTAGCACGACAAGAAAGTGCTTTGGACTCGGAAGCGCGTTCTCCAGTGGGGGCTCGTGGTCTAATGCAAATTATGCCAGCGACTGCGAAGTACACGGCGAACAAGCACAAGCTCAAGTATCAAGGGACACAAGACCTTTATAACGTGGGTAAGAACATTGAGATTGGCAGTCACTACTTACAAGGTTTGATGGAGGATTACGATAATAATCGTATTTTCGCGCTCGCTGCTTATAATGCAGGACCTAACCGAGTAAAAATGTGGCGAGAGCGAACTCAAGGAAAAGTCGACGCTTATTCCTTTATTGAAGCGATTTCATTTAAAGAGACGCGTGGTTATGTGCAGAACATTTTGATGTTTGAGACATACTACCGTGACCTTTTAGGTGTAGACGGTTCGTTCTTGACCCCAAATGAGATCAATACCAAGTATTGAGTGAGGTAACTTGATGTCACACGAACCTGAGTACAAAGACTGGCAACAGATTGTCGAACTGATCCGTTCTAGCGTGGATAACCAGCAACATGAGATGTTGTTAACCATGTTGATGACGCCAGATGAGAGAGAGTCGCTTACTGCACGCGTCAACATTCTGAATGAACTGCTCAAGGGCGAGCTTTCTCAGCGCCAAATCAGTCAAATGCTTGGAGTGGGTATTGCCACCATCACTCGTGGTTCGAATGAGTTAAAGTCGAAGTCGGATACGGACAAAGACAAACTCAAGACATTATTAGAGCAGGGTGCCCAATAATCTTTGGGTCGAACTCTCTGAGTTACAGACAGCAAAAAGGGCGGAATTACCGCCCTTTTTAATATGTATTTTTCACGCTTATGAGCTGCAATACCCTTAACAAGCGCCCTACTGCTATAGGTTAGCCGGAAAATGCTCTGGATTGGTAAACGGAATCAACGCCAGAATTAAAGCTTGATGGTAGACCGAACTGCGCGTTAGTTGGTTTTGAGTCAGCAAACCAATTGCACCACCTTTCTGTTTGATATTATCGGTACCAAACACATCATCCATCACGTCCCCAAGCTCATTGGCGTGTTCCAGCTTTTGTAATACCTCAGGTGGCAACATCAGGCTTGCAGAGCGTGATTCCCCACGATGTGTGTCGGACTCAATCACCATCCAAGCAAAAGTGACTTTTCCTTCAATCCCTGCTTCTAAACCTACGTAGAAATCCGCCTTCGGCATTTCTGTTTTTGCGTTACGGACTCGGTTCAATGCGCCGAGATGAGTTTCTTCATTCGACATCGGTTGATCTGCGACTTCACTTGGAACGCTGACACCAACAAACTCAAAACTTTGCTCTGAGAAAGCACTTTGAAAAGCGCTCTCTACCGCTTTGATTTTTGCTGGGTTTAGGGACGCGATAACGACCTTTTGGGTTGCCATGATCTTTTTACCTACCATGTTCTTTTTACTTACAATAGTCCATTAGCTTAGTTTTACTTGAGTCGGCTTAACGTTCTCACTTGGATAGCAACCCAGTACTTTCAAGTGCTTAGTGATTTTTGTTAGCTCATCAATCGCTTGTTGCATCTCGTTAGAACCAAGGTGGGATTCGAGATCAACGTAGAACATTTCTTCCCATGGATTCCCCATGATTGGACGCGACTCTAGCTTGGTCATATTGATGCCGTAACGCTGAATAACCAATAGTGTTTGAACCAGTGAGCCTGCTTCTTGTGACGTCGACATGATCAGGGTTGTCTTAGCTGGAATCTGCGTGGATACCTCAACCGGTTTACGAGCAACGACGATAAAACGAGTATGGTTTTCAGTTTGGTTTGCGATGTTGCCTTGAATCGCTTGCAAGCCGTAAAGCTTACCGCTTGAAGCATTGCCGATTGCTGCTACGTCATCACGATTAAGCTCTTGTACCTTTTGCATCGCATCTGCAGTACTTGCACAAGACTCTAACTTCACACCTTTCATACGGCTTAAAAACTCGCTGCATTGCTGGTGTGGTTGTGGATGAGAGTAAAGTGTTTTGATGTTTTCAAGACGAATGTCTTTAGTCGCTACGAGACAATGCTCAATCGGTTGAGTTAATTCACCAACGATGTACAGCGTCGTGTGTTGCAGTAGGTCGTAGACCTCATTGATAGAGCCTGAACTGGTGTTTTCAATTGGCAGAACACCATAATCAGCATGACCAGATTCGACGGTCTGAGTTACTTCTTTGAAGTGTTCACAGTTAAGTTCAATTAGCTCTGTGTTCTTGCGGCTGAAGTATTCGCGGCTAGCAAGGTGCGAATAAGAGCCCTTGGCACCAAGGAAAGCAACGCGAGCAAGAGGTTTACGGCTTTGCAGTGGATTAACGAGGTTTTGTAGGTAGCTTTGTTGAAGAAGGACAGAATCTTCAATAATGGTGTGGAAAAGTTTGGTGATGTACTGAGCATCGAGTTCGTATTTATCACGGCCGTTGGTGATCAGTTTTACCAGAAGTTGTTGCTCACGGACTGCATCACGAACAGGTTTCGAAGTTTGAACTTTGCTTTTTGCTACTTCAATACTGAGTTTGCGGCGCTCAGATAATAGGCTCAAAAGCTCGTCATCGAGCTCATTCAAACGTAAACGAATTTCTTCCAGGGAAATAGGTTGGTCAGTCATCAATTCTTTCCTTATAAAAAAAGCCCCCCGATGTGGGAGGCTTTCTGTTTGTTTTTGACTTTTCTTTCACAAACGAGTTAGCCCCTCCAACTATGGAAGGAAAAAGAAGTCAAAAAGAAACAGGTTTGTTGAATGCATAAATAGTGCTTAATTTGTGAGTGTTTAAACACAATAAGCAAGCAGGCGGGGAGCGTCAAGCAAAAAAATAGCGCCTTTCGGCGCTACTTCCTCAATCTGGGGCGTTTACTCTTCTTCTTCCACTAGCTCAGGCTTACTTGCACGTCGAGCTTCTGGTTTGTGGGTCAGCTTATTCAGTTGTCGTTCTAGTTTTTGCTCCACTTCATTGATAGCTGCGTAAAGATCTTCGTGAGTTGCTGAGGCGATTAGCTGGCCTTTAGGAACTTTAATAATGGCTTCGAATTTCTTCTGTTTATTTGGTTCCTCACTGAAAGTTGCTTGGCATCCGATGATGTCTACCTGCCATTTCTCCAGCTTTTTAAATTTGCTCTCAATATGAGCACGGATTGCAGAGGTGATTTCGATGTTTTTACCAGTGATGTTCATTGTCATAAATGTTTTTCCTCTGTGTCATCCCTCATGGGTTGAATTCAGATTACCGCTTTGAGGAGAAAAGAATGTGATCTAAATCACATTTTTAATTGGGTTTTTCGAGATGAAAAATGAATGTGATCTCACTCAAGATCTCCTCAGATTTATGTGAAAATTGCTTGTTATCGGATTCGAAATCATTAGATTGGATAGAGTACTGAGCTGAAAACTAACCCGTTTTTAGGGGAGTTATACGGCCTGTAATTCTAGTTAGTCAAAAATTAACCAGAACAAATATGTGAATCAGATCACTCTTAAAGTGCACAGTAAGTTAGATTCAAAAACGCCGCTCATGCTTTGAGCGGCGTTTTTGGTTTTTTGGCTTGAGGTTTGTTACTTAGGGCGTTTGACTGACTCTTCGTAACGGAGTCATAAAGACGGGGTCATCTGGCACGAGTAGAACGTTGTCGAGCGTTTTCGCCAGATCAAGGCTTTCTAACTGTTTGTAGATCACGTAGTAGCGGTTCACATTGGTCACGTACCTAACGGTTTCTCCTAAACTTCGTCGCGTAACCACTTCCACATTATTGAACCAGACATCCGGATCGTAACCTTGTTGAGCCGCTCGCTTACGCATTCTCTCTATATTTCCTGGCCCCGCATTGTATGCCGCTAACGTTAAGTAGAGCTTATTCTCTTTACTGATGGCATCATCACTGAAGTAATAGCGACGTAGAAACGCCATGTATTTTACGCCCGCATGAACATTATTTTCTAAGTTACGAATGTTTTTGATGTTTACATTAGGGTCACTCGCTGTACTTGGTAAGATCTGCATGATGCCGACTGCTCCACGACTGGAAGCTAAGTTGTTGTCGAACCCAGACTCTTGATACGCTACCGCTGCAATGAGCAGATAATCGAAATCATATTTCTCCCCATACTTAGAAAATAAAGAAGAGAGTTTTTCAAGTTGAGCAATCTTTTTTGGGTTGAGCGCTTTATTGAGCCAATTGGTATTGTCGATGTATTTACCGTAAATGACGTTGCCAAGTAAGGTTCCGGATTTGGCGGTGCGAATGAACTTATTTACAACTTTCATTAACTCAGGACTGTCGTGGCGCATGGCCCAAGCGATCTCGCCGCCTTTGCGAATAGGAATCTTGGTGTGCGCACGGATGCCACCCATAAAGTTCATCCACAGCTTGGCTTTGTGACTATCCAGTACGATGGCTTTGACGTAGCCATTGTTTAACATCCCCACCAATTCGTAATCTTGTAGTGTTTCTTCGATAAAATGCACCACAACTGGAGGCAAGCCTTTCTTGTTGAGCTTTTTATTTAAGGCTTGAATGCTCTCAAAATAGCTTGAGCTAGCACGAACCCAAATCTCCTTACCACTCAGTTGTTCAATCTTGGTCATTGCTGGTGTGTTTTTATCGGTGACCACCCATTCTTGAATTCCAGTTATAACAGGATCGCTGAAGCTAACCGATTTCTTACGCGCATCGGTGATAGTGAGGTTAGCGACGACTAAATCCCCTAAGCCTTGTTCTAGTGAGGGAAGTAGCTGATCTCTAGAAACGGGAATGATTTGAATATTGATTTTAGGTTTGAGTTTACGAAGATCTTTTTCGAAATGAGCCAGTAACTCTGCACCAATGCCTTTTGGCTCCCCACCTTCGATGTAATAGAAACCAAGATCGGCAGACACCAAAACTCGCAGAACATTTTTCTCTTTAATAATGTCGAGATCGCCGGTGTAAGGAGGTTGTCTGAGAGGGGACAGTTCGAGCGCAAAACTCGAAGTGGAGAGTAGGACCAACAGTCCCGCCCATAGCTTTGATAGGGTCACGTTCACATCCATGTTAATGGTGGAGGAGAACTTTAAGCATATGTGTTGCTTAAAAAACCATCAAGTAAGTGAATGTGGTAACGAGAAAGGATAAGACAAAATTGATGAGGGTTGAAAACAAAACCGCCACAGTTTGGGCTGTGGCGGTTTAGGATTAGTTTGCTGGGTTAAGCTTGATAAGCTCTTCCGTTCTTGCAACTGCGTCATCCAGTTTCAATTGCTTGTAGGCTTCTAACTGAATCTCAAGTGATTTGCGCGCCGCTTCTGTATCAGGGAACGCTTTTTGAAGCTCTTGAGAACGGTTGATCGCTGCAATCCAAGCTTCACGACGCAAGTAGAAGTCTGCCGTCGCTAGATCGTAGTTTGCAAGACGGTTCTTTAGCGCCACCATACGTTTCTGTGAATCTTCCGCATATGGACTGTTTGGGTAACGCTCTAGCAGTTTTTTGAAGTCATCAAATGCTTTCTTCACTGGTTCCGGATCACGGTCACTACGATCAACATTGAACAAGTCATGCATGAAGTTACGGTCTTGCGCCATGTGGCTCAAACCACGCATGTACAAAACCCAGTCCATTTTTTCGTGAGTTGGGTTCAAACGCATAAAGCGAGAGATCGTTGCCAGACCTAATGCTAGGTCATCGTTTTTGTAGTACGCGTAGATAAGATCAAGTTGTACCTGCTCAGAGTAGGCACCAAACGGGTAACGCGAATCCAAAGCTTCTAGTTTTTCGATGGCAGAAAGCCAGTTACCGCTTTGCAGAGAAGTTTGCGCGTCTGCATACAGTTCAGAAGGTGGCACATCAGGAACGATTTCTTCTTTGCTTGCACAGCCAAACAGAAGGGATACCGCTAAAAGGCCTGTTAAAGTCTGATGTTTCATATCAGGAGTCTGTTCCTTGAATCTAAATATTTCTTAAGCTGCCGTTACTTTCTTTCCAGTAACAGATACAATGACGTAATAGTCTATTTTTCCACAGTCGTGAGCATTAGTCTCACAGTTTTTAAAAAAGTTCGATATGGCTCAGCAGATTGTTTTAACCAACACCGTAAAAGATAGCCAATTAGGTCAACGTTTAGACCAAGCTATCGCCGAATTATTCGCGGACTTCTCTCGCTCTCGCTTGAAAGAGTGGTTGCTTGCAGGGAAAGTACAAGTGAATGGTGAAGTTGTCACTAAACCTCGCACCAGAGTAATGGGTGGCGAGGAAATTACCTTGCAAGCCGAGCTGGAAGATGAAGAACGCTGGGAAGCACAAGATATCCCGCTAGATATCGTCTACGAAGATGAAGACATCATCGTAATCAACAAGCCTCGTGATTTTGTAGTACACCCTGGCGCGGGTACGCCAGACGGCACAGTACTAAACGCATTGCTGCATCACTACCCAGATATCGCAGAAGTACCTCGTGCAGGTATCGTGCACCGTTTGGATAAGGACACTACAGGTCTAATGGTGGTCGCGAAAACTGTTCCGGCACAAACTCGTCTAGTACGCGCGCTGCAAAAACGTAACATCACTCGTGAGTACGAAGCGATTGCAATCGGTCGTATGACGGCGGGCGGTAAAGTGGATAAACCAATTGGTCGTCACTCTACTAAACGTACGCTAATGGCGGTTGCTCCAATGGGTAAACCTGCGGTAACGCACTACCGTGTTGCGGAGCACTTCCGTGAACACACGCGTATTCGTCTTCGCCTAGAAACCGGTCGTACGCACCAAATCCGTGTTCATATGTCTTACCTACAGCATCCGCTACTAGGTGATACTGCATACGGTGGCCGTGCTCGTATCCCAACAGGCGCTTCAGAAGAACTAACGGAAATGATCCGTGGTTTTGACCGCCAAGCACTGCACGCGGTAATGCTGCGTTTCGACCATCCTGTTACTGGTGAAGAGCTAGAGTTTCACGCTCCAGTACCGGATGACATGGTAGAAATGACAGAAGCGCTACGTAAAGATACAGAAGAGTTCGGTCTGCCTGACGAGTTCTAATATGAAGACGATACTCCCTAACTGGCCAGCACCAAAAAACGTTAAAGCTTTCGCCTCTACCAGAGTCGGAGGCTTTTCGACTGTGCCTTATCAAGGGCTTAACCTTGGTGCTCATGTTGGGGATGACTTGTCCATCGTAGAAAAGAACCGTGACTGGTTGGCGCAACAAGCAAAGATGCCTAGTGCGCCAATCTGGTTGAACCAAACCCATTCTACAGTGGTTGCTCAAGTTAGTGAGCCAACAACGCAAGTACTCGATGCGGATGGTGTGTTTACTTCTTCAAGTCAGGTTGTTTGTTCAGCGATGACAGCGGACTGCTTGCCAGTTTTATTAACCAATACGCAAGGCACCCAAGTTGCGGCCGTTCATGCTGGTTGGCGCGGCTTAGCAAATGGTATCGTTGAAAACGCCCTCGAGTTGTTTTCTGGTGAAGTTATGGCGTGGCTTGGTCCTGCTATTGGTCCTCAAGCATTTGAAGTCGGCGAAGATGTCCTGCAAGCCTTTGTGGATTTCGACTCACAAGCCCATCAAGCATTTACCCCTCGTGAGGCTGAAGGGAAGTGGCTGGCGGATATGTCCAAGCTTGCAACTCAGCGTCTCAATAAATTTGGCATTACTCAGGTATTCGATTCAGGCCTGTGTACTTTCCAAGACAAAGAAGACTTTTATTCCTACCGCCGTGATGGTGTGACAGGTCGACAAGCCACTTTTATTTGGATTGAAGACTGATCACTACAACGCAAAAGCGTTGAGATGCATAGCCTCATTTTTGCAAAGCTATCTTTATTAATTCACTCCCTTGAAATTCCCGCTCTGCGTATCCATCTTTCTAACTGTCAAAAGAATTTTCTTAAGTTGAGGTTAGGAAGAAAGATATGCGTCTTGATAGATTCACAAGTAAGTTTCAAATCGCTATCTCTGATGCTCAGTCACTAGCGTTAGGGCGCGATCATCAATATATCGAACCTGTGCACCTAATGGTGGCATTGCTTGATCAGAACGGTAGCCCAATTCGTCCACTGCTAACCATGTTAGATGTTGACGTGACTCATCTACGCTCTAAATTGAGCGAAATGTTAGACCGACTGCCCAAAGTAAGTGGCATCGGCGGTGATGTTCAGCTGTCTAGCTCTATGGGGACAGTTTTCAATTTATGCGACAAAGTGGCTCAAAAGCGTCAGGACTCCTATATCTCTTCCGAAGTCTTTTTGCTTGCAGCATTAGAAGACCGTGGCCCACTTGGTCAGCTATTAAAAGAGATGGGCTTGACCGAGCAGAAAGTCAGCCAAGCGATCGAAAAGATCAGAGGTGGTCAAAAGGTCAATGACCCGAACGCGGAAGAACTACGCCAAGCATTGGAAAAGTTCACCATAGACCTAACAGAACGCGCAGAGCAGGGTAAGTTAGATCCTGTTATCGGCCGTGATGATGAAATCCGCCGTACCATCCAAGTATTGCAGCGTCGTACCAAGAACAACCCAGTGATCATCGGTGAACCAGGTGTGGGTAAAACCGCTATCGTAGAGGGCTTGGCTCAGCGCATCATTAATAATGAAGTACCAGAGGGGCTACGTGGTCGCCGCGTACTTTCATTAGATATGGGCGCACTTGTTGCAGGTGCAAAGTACCGTGGTGAATTTGAAGAGCGTTTGAAATCGGTATTGAATGAGTTAGCGAAAGAAGAAGGTAACGTCATTCTATTTATTGATGAGCTTCATACTATGGTTGGCGCAGGTAAGGGCGAGGGCTCTATGGATGCCGGTAATATGCTAAAACCAGCATTGGCTCGTGGTGAACTCCACTGTGTGGGCGCGACTACATTGGATGAATACCGCCAATATATAGAGAAAGATGCCGCACTTGAGCGTCGTTTCCAAAAAGTGCTGGTGGATGAGCCAACAGTAGAAGACACGATTGCCATTCTGCGTGGTTTGAAAGAGCGCTATGAGCTTCACCATCACGTAGAAATTACCGACCCAGCGATCGTAGCAGCCGCAAGTTTGTCGCATCGTTATGTTTCGGATCGTCAGTTACCCGATAAAGCGATCGACCTTATTGATGAAGCAGCCTCTAGCATTCGTCTACAGATCGACTCCAAGCCGGAGTCTTTAGACAAGCTCGAACGTAAAATCATCCAACTTAAGATCGAGCAGCAAGCGCTGAGCAACGAGCATGATGAAGCAAGTGAAAAGCGCTTGGATGTGCTTAATGAAGAATTGAATGAAAAAGAGCGCGAGTATGCAGAGCTAGAAGAAGTGTGGAATGCTGAAAAAGCCGCACTCTCTGGTACGCAACATATTAAAGGTGAACTAGAGCAAGCTCGTATGGATATGGACTTTGCACGCCGTGCTGGTGACCTAAACCGCATGTCCGAATTGCAATACGGCCGTATTCCTGAACTTGAAAAGCAACTTGATCTTGCTACTCAAGCTGAAATGCAAGAAATGACGCTATTGCGGAATAAGGTGACGGACAACGAGATTGCAGAAGTGCTCTCTAAGCAAACGGGTATTCCGGTCTCTAAAATGCTCGAAGCAGAAAAAGAAAAACTGCTCCGCATGGAAGAGGTACTGCACAAACGTGTGATTGGTCAGGCAGAAGCGGTTGAAGTGGTGTCTAACGCAATTCGTCGTAGTCGAGCTGGCTTATCCGATCCAAACAAACCGATTGGTTCCTTCTTATTCTTAGGTCCAACAGGTGTGGGTAAAACAGAACTATGTAAGACACTCGCGAGCTTCATGTTTGATAGTGAAGATGCCATGGTACGCATCGATATGTCCGAGTTCATGGAGAAACACTCTGTGGCGAGATTGGTTGGTGCGCCTCCGGGTTATGTTGGCTATGAAGAAGGTGGCTATTTAACAGAAGCAGTTCGCCGTAAACCTTATTCTGTCATCCTATTAGATGAAGTAGAGAAGGCACACCCAGATGTGTTCAATATTCTGCTGCAAGTATTGGATGATGGTCGGCTAACTGATGGTCAGGGTAGAACGGTGGATTTCCGTAACACTGTAGTGATCATGACTTCGAACTTGGGTTCTGCTCGTATCCAGGAGAACTTTGCGACGTTGGATTACCAAGGTATTAAGAATGAAGTAATGGATGTGGTTAGCAAGCACTTCCGCCCAGAGTTCTTAAACCGTGTTGATGAAAGTGTGGTATTCCACCCGCTTGGTCAAGAGCACATTAAGTCGATTGCCTCTATTCAGCTAGATCGTCTAGCGAAACGCCTTGAAGAAAAAGGTTATCAGTTAGAGGTGTCCGAGAAAGCACTCGATTTGATTGCTCAAGTTGGTTTCGACCCTGTCTATGGTGCGCGTCCTTTAAAACGTGCCATTCAACAAAATGTTGAAAACCCACTAGCGAAATCAATCTTAGCTGGTCAAATATTACCAGATAAGAAAGTACAGCTGATTGTGAACAACGACCAAATTATCGCTCACCAGTAATTTCACTAATGCAGTGAAAAGTGAGACGAAGTTCAAGGTTTAGGGGGCGGTAGCCCCCTTTTTGATGCACTTTTATCGGGTTTTGATTGTTTTCTATACGAACGAACCAAAAAGATAAGTTTTTTTGAAAAATAGGCTTGTGTTCCTAAACGAACTCCCTATAATGCGCCTCCGTTGTCACGGGAAAGCAAACAAAGCGAAGTCGAGATAACAAGGTCAGTGAGTTCGAAAGTAACTCACAGAGAAATAACTTAAAAAAGTGTTTGACACGATAAGTTATCTCGCTAAAATGGCCGTCCACTTTGAAGAGAACTTCAGAGTGTGCTCTTTAAAAATAAGAACCTATCAATCTGTGTGGGCACTCGTTGATGATAATCCAACTAGAAGCTTCGGCTTCAAATTAGGTTTCAATGAAACGAAGTGACCATTGAATCGAAAGATTCAGCACAGTCAATTCAAACATTACTTTATGTAATGTTCAGTATTCATTGAGCCGAACAAAATCTTAAATTGAAGAGTTTGATCATGGCTCAGATTGAACGCTGGCGGCAGGCCTAACACATGCAAGTCGAGCGGAAACGAGTTATCTGAAC
>NZ_JAHGAD010000040.1:0-2929 GCF_030248375.1 Vibrio sp. B181a
GGCACGCTGGTTAAGCACAATTTCATTCGCTGGCCGCTACGCATCGTTCGTTACGACATCGACACCGAGAAGAACCCGTGGAAGCTGGCGATTGATTGCTTTGATGGCCCAGCGCGTGAAATTCAATTTGAGCAACAGGAGAAGCCGTAATGCCGACGCTACTTAACATCGGGGTAGGTATGTTGCTGACGCTCGCGAGTCTGTCAGCACTTGCCAGTACGCCGCGCGCCATGGAGTGGCGCGGGGTGCCGCTGAGCATCACGCTCACCCCAGAGCAAGAAACCATCCTCCATCTTGGCGCGGATGTGCGTGTGGCCACGCCGGCGCATTTAGGGTCCAGTCTGAGCGTTTCTTCACTGGCTGGGCGTGTGTATTTGACCGCCAGTGAGCCGTTTGATACCGCGAGACTGCAGGTGATGCGCCTCAGTGATGGCATGCGTCTACTGCTCGATATCAGCGCCAAAGCGGGCGCAACCACCCCGCCGCAGATAGATATTGTGTTGCCGGGCACGGCGAACGAGCAAAACCTAAGCGCAGGCGAGGAAAACGTTTCCGAGCGTGACGCCCATCTAGCGCATTTGCGTATGGCGCCAGAGGCGCTTTTGGTGCGCTATGCGATGCAAAGTCTCTACAGTCCTTCTCATGCGCTAGAGCCATTACCTGGCGTGGTGCGCTCGCCCATGGGACTGCCAGAAGACATCCAAGCCAACGCGTTCAGCAAATGGCGCGTGCGCGCCAAACCCATCGCGGCATGGCAGCTGGGTGAGCAGGTGGTCACCGCAGTGAGTTTAATCAATCAAGCCGAGCGTCGTGAAGCGCTCGACCCACGTTTGGTCACATTAGGCGGCCAGTGCTTACTGTCACGCTGCGCGGTGAGCTTTTCTCACCCAGAGTTAGGGGCGGCAGATTCCGCCACCAAACAAGCCACTGCGTTTATCGTTACGAAAGGCCCGCTGGCCGATAACCTGCTGCCAAGCGCACATTAAGGAGGCGACATGCTGACACGTGGTAACCCCCTCATCAAAATTGGCGCCGGACTGGGGCTGGTCGGCTTTATCGCCTTAGCCATCATCGTTGGCGTTGCGCCCTCAAAACCTGAGCCCGCTGCCGAGCCAGAGCAAGACACGCCCGTGAGCGTCGCCGCCACGCAGGCGCAAACCAAGGCGCTTAAAGCGTTTACTGACAGTCCAACCGACACACTGCGCACACTGGGCGTGGCGTATCAAAAAAGCGAAGCGGAGAAAGCGCAGCTCGCCAAAGCGCTTGAGCAAACCCAAGCGCAAATGGCGCAGCAGCAGAGCCAAAATGATAAGCAGGTCGAAGCGCTGGAAAATCAGCTTACCCTGTTAACCGAACGGCTTAACACCTCGCTAAGCAGCATTGAAGAAAAAGTCAGTCAAAGCCGTGACGAGTTTCGCGCACGTCAAGCGCCGGTGCGCGACAGCATGTCGTATGAGGAGGAGCTGGGCTTGGACTCACCGCGTCAAGGACTGCCAACCGGGACAGGCTCAGGGATAGGATACGCACAGCCCAGTGGTGATAGCCTGATTTGGACTGAGCCTTTAGATGCCACCCAAGATAAAGACGGCAACTGGCTAACGCCGGCAAACAAAACGATTAAGCAAGCGTTAAGCGGTGTCAGTGATGACTTGGACCAAGCTGGCCGCTTTGATGCCAATAAAAAGCAAGGCACGCCCATCTATACCTTGCATCGCGGCGCCATGCTCGCCAACGCCGTCAGCATGACCGCGCTGATGGGGCGCATCCCAATGAGTGGCCAAGTCACCGACCCTTATCCGTTTTCAATGATAGTCGGCAAAGAGAACCTACTGGCCAACGGCTTTACCTTACCGGATGTGCAAGGGGCCATCGTCACCGGTACGGTGACCGGGGATTGGGGTTTGTCGTGCGTGCGCGGTGTGGTCGAATCCATCGACTTTATTCGTGCGGACGGCTCAATCCTTTCCTTTCCTGAAGAGGAAGAGGCGATTGATTCGGGCTTTGATGGCACCTCAGTCAAAACTGGCGACCTAGGCTTTTTGGCCGACCCCAATGGC
This sequence comes from Vibrio sp. B181a, assembly GCF_030248375.1. Classification (NCBI taxonomy): domain Bacteria; kingdom Pseudomonadati; phylum Pseudomonadota; class Gammaproteobacteria; order Vibrionales; family Vibrionaceae; genus Vibrio; species Vibrio sp. B181a. The sequence goes on from NZ_JAHGAD010000040.1 coordinate 2,058, forward strand.
AACCCGTGTTTAACCGGAGAACGCATTTCCAACGCGCCGGAATACCTGACCACCCAAGGATTGTTAGACGCGGCTTCTGCCGCGGCCAATGCAGTGGCGATTTCTCAGCAAACCATTTCGGTCGATGGCTCAACCAGTACCTCGGCCATGACCGGCAATGCGGCGAAAAACGCCGCGGCCGAATCGGCAGCCGCGTTTACAGGCACCGTGTCAGAGTTTATCCAAGCGCGCATGGGGGCAAGCTTTGACATTGTCTACACGCCGCCTGGCACCAAAGCCAGCATTCATCTTCGAAAACCCGTCACCTTGCGTGCGCCAACTCAGCCAGTGCGCGTGCGTTATGACACCCTCTCACAAGGAGCAAGCTATGCATTGCCATAAGTGGATAACCATCACTCTTAGTCTCGCCATTGTTTCGCTGGTTGGCTGCTCGACCGCCCAAGACGATACGCTGCCGCAGCCACACACCAACTCAGAGCAAGTTTGGCACGCGCAGATGGGGGGAAGCGGTGATGAACGATTAAATGAGTACCTTGGCGAACTGCGTTCGCCGCTCGATGTGAGCGCACTGGCTGCGCGTCAAAGCGACTACGCCCGTGACAGCTGGCGTGAGACCACCAACCAATTTCCAAGACTGCCTAACCCTGATGTGGTGCTGTATGTCTTGCCGCATCAATCTGGCGCCTTGCCGGTGCCAGGCTACAGCACCGTATTTCCGCTTTATGAGCGCGTGCATTACGCCACGCCGCTAGGCAGTCCGGCAAATTTGCCTAAGGAGCATTGGTGATGCTAAATCGAATCAAACACTCAGTGAGCGACTTTTTCACCGAAGGCAAAGCGCTGGAAGCGCCGGGGCTGGATTACAGCGTGCC
>NZ_JAHGAD010000041.1:0-2929 GCF_030248375.1 Vibrio sp. B181a
GCACGCTGGTTAAGCACAACTTCATTCGCTGGCCGCTACGCATCGTTCGTTACGACATCGACTCCGAGAAGAACCCGTGGAAGCTGGCGATTGATTGCTTTGATGGCCCAGCGCGTGAAATTCAATTTGAGCAACAGGAGAAGCCGTAATGAAAGTCTTATTAGGCGTAAGCCTTATGATGGTCTTGGCACTACCTTGTTTTTCTTCGCTTGCCAGTACGCCGCGCGCCATGGAGTGGCGCGGGGTGCCGCTGAGCATCACGCTCACCCCAGAGCAAGAGACCATCCTCCACCTTGGCGCGGATGTGCGTGTGGCCACGCCGGCGCATTTAGCGTCCAGTCTGCGTGTCTCCTCGCTAGCCGGGCGCGTGTATTTGACCGCCAGTGAGCCGTTTGATGCTGCAAGATTGCAGGTGATGCGTCTCAGTGACGGCATGCGTCTGCTGCTCGATATCAGCGCCAAAGCGGGCGCAACCACCCCGCCACAGATAGATATTGTGTTGCCGGGTAACCCAAGCGACCAAGACAGGAACAGTGGCAAGTCAGAAGTGTCTGAGCGTGACGCCCACTTAGCCCACCTGCGCATGGCGCCAGAGGCGCTTTTGGTGCGCTATGCGATGCAAAGTCTCTACAGCCCTTCTCATGCGCTAGAGCCATTGCCTGGTGTGGTGCGCGCCCCCATGGGACTGCCAGAAGACATCCAAGCCAACGCGTTCAGCAAATGGCGCGTGCGCGCCAAACCTATCGCAGCGTGGCAGCTGGGTGAGCAGGTGGTCACCGCGGTGAGTTTAACCAACCAAACCGAGCGTCGTGAAGCGCTCGACCCGCGTTTGGTCACATTAGGCGGTCAATGTTTGCTGTCACGCTGCGCGGTGAGCTTTTCCCACCCAGAGTTGGGACCGGCAGATTCCGCCACCAAGCAAGCCACCGCGTTTATCGTCACGAAAGGCCCACTGGCCGATAACCTGCTGCCAAGCGCACATTAAGGAGGCGACATGCTGACACGCGGTAACCCCCTCATCAAAATTGGCGCCGGACTGGGGCTGGTCGGCTTTATCGCCTTAGCCATCATCATCGGCGCTGCGCCCTCAAAACCTGAGCCCGCTGCCGAGCCAGAGCAAGACACGCCCGTGAGCGTCGCCGCCACGCAGGCTCAAACCAAGGCGCTGAAAGCGTTTACTGACAGTCCAACCGATACGCTGCGCACGCTGGGCGTGGCGTATCAAAAAAGCGAAGCGGAGAAAGCGCAGCTCGCCAAAGCGCTTGAGCAAACCCAAGCGCAAATGGCGCAGCAGCAGAGCCAAAATGATAAGCAGGTCGAAGCGCTGGAAAGTCAGCTTACCCTGCTAACCGAAAGGCTTAACACCTCACTAAGCAGCATTGAAGAAAAAGTCAGTCAAAGCCGTGACGAGTTTCGCACGCGTCAAGCGCCGGTGCGCGACAGCATGTCGTATGAAGAAGAATTGGGCCTGGACTCGCCGCGTCAAGGACTGCCGACAGGGACAGGCTCAGGGATAGGGTACGCGCAGCCCAGTGGTGATGGTCTGATTTGGACTGAGCCTTTGGATGCGACCCAAGATAAAGACGGCAACTGGCTAACGCCAGCGACTCAAGTCGCGGGGCACATGCTTGATGGCCTATCTGATGACTTTGACCAAGCTGGCCACTTTGATACCAATAAAAAGCAAGGCACGCCCGTCTATACCTTGCATCGCGGCGCCATGCTCGCCAACGCCGTCAGCATGACCGCGCTGATGGGGCGCATCCCAATGAATGGCCAAGTCACCGACCCTTATCCGTTTTCAATGATAGTCGGCAAAGAGAACCTGCTGGCGAATGGTTTTACCTTGCCGGATGTGCAAGGGGCCATCGTCACTGGCACCGTGACCGGGGATTGGAGTTTGTCGTGCGTGCGCGGCGTGGTCGAATCCATCGATTTTATTCGCGCGGACGGCTCAATCCTTTCGTTTCCGGAGGACGAAGAGGCGATTGATTCGGGTTTTGATGGCACCTCAGTCAAAACGGGCGACCTAGGCTTTTTGGCCGACCCCAATGGCAACCCATGTTTAACCGGAGAACGCATTTCCAACGCACCGGAATACCTGACCACCCAAGGATTATTAGACGCGGCTTCTGCCGCGGCCAATGCAGTGGCGATTTCTCAGCAAACCATTTCGGTCGATGGCTCAACCAGTACCTCGGCCATGACCGGCAATGCGGCGAAAAACGCCGCGGCCGAATCGGCGGCCGCGTTTACAGGCACCGTCTCGGAATTTATCCAAGCGCGCATGGGGGCAAGCTTTGATGTTATCTACACGCCGCCAGGCACCAAAGCCAGCATTCACCTTCGAAAACCCGTCACCTTGCGTGCGCCTGCTGTGCCAGTGCGCGTACGTTATGACACCCTCTCACAAGGAGCAAGCTATGCATTGCCATAAGTGGATAACCATCACTCTTAGTCTCGCCATTGTTTCGCTGGTTGGCTGCTCGACCGCCCAAGACGATACGCTGCCGCAGCCACACACCAACTCAGAGCAAGTTTGGCATGCGCAAATGGGTGGGGGCGGTGATGACAAGCTCACTCAATACCTCGGCGAGCTGCGTGCGCCGCTTGACGTAAGCGCACTGGCTGAACGTCAAAGCGACTACGCCCGTGACAGCTGGCGTGAGACCACCAACCAATTTCCAAGGCTGCCTAACCCTGATGTAGTGCTGTATGTCTTGCCGCATCAATCTGGCGCCTTACCGGTGCCAGGCTACAGCACCGTGTTTCCGCTTTATGAGCGCGTGCATTACGCCACGCCGCTAGGCAGCTCGGCCAACTTACCCAAGGAGCATTGGTGATGCTAAATCGAATCAAACACTCAGTGAGCGACTTTTTCACCGAAGGCAAAGCGCTGGAAGCGCCGGGACTGGATTACAGCGTGCCG
>NZ_JAHGAD010000042.1:0-24306 GCF_030248375.1 Vibrio sp. B181a
CGGCAGACGACTTACACTCGATTGAGAGTGAATCGATTGAAGCCGTTGTCAACACCACCAAAACCATCGACACGGTCGAGCCATTCATAAACGAAGTGGCTGGTGTGATTGAGAATGTCATTCCGATTTATCCGGTGCGCTATGGCTACGCGAATTTCTTTGACGAATTGATGCCAGCGCAAGCTCCGCCGAGCATGACAGAAATGAGCGGAGCTACTGGGCTGAAAGACACCGGTGGCTACCTACTTCGCCTTCTACGTGAGGGCTGGTTGTACATCAAAGAAGAGAGCGAAGAAGAGACCGCGCCTTTCCACATCTTCAAATACGCACAAACTGAAACCGCAACTGGTGTGATTGAAAAGTTTGAGAAATACTATTTCACCAATGAAGAAAACGCTCAAGAGGGTTTAACGCTCGATACCTCATCGGGCTCCACGTTCTATCCTTTTGCGTTTGTGACGCCAAAAGCGAAAAAGATTTCCATCGTTTACTCTGAGCACGAATGGTCTGCCGCCATCATTGATAACATGAACAGCGATGAAGAGTTGCGCAAAAAGGCGATGCAGCAGGTGGATTTGACTGCGCAACAAACCGAGTTTAGTCAAGCGGCAACGCAAGAAAACCTCAGCGCATTGGTGGAAGATTACCGCAATAACGATGAAAAGTGGTTGGCAGACAAAGACAGCGCGAAGCCGATGCCTCATGGCCTTGATTTGGCAACCACCACATTAAGTTATCATCTTGATGCTGAAGGCATTGTCGAAACCATGCAAAAAAGCCATAGCGAGCATAAAGACGGCGCTTTGGTGGTTTTGTTTGACCCTGTTGGTCGTCAACGGGATCTAAATCATGTCTTGTCCTTCAATGTTGCTGATGAACAGGCGTATTACGCCAATAATGCCTACCCATTAACCATTGGTAAATTTGCTGAGGCTTGTTTAAGTTCAGATGTCCCAACAATCAAAGAAGCCGCTGAAAATAACTTAGATAAAAAAGCCTTGAATGATTACCAAAAAGGGGCTGATGAGTATGAAAAAAAACAGGTGAGGGAGCGTCAACAGTTACTAGAGCTCATAAATGAATACATGGTTGGTTCTTTTGCTATAGATGAAGTCGGCAGTTTGCCTGCATACATCAAATATTTCTTTGAAGACGGCTCAGAACAATCACTAGAGCCCGAAGCTGAACTGAGCAAAGTACTCAACTTAACCGCAGAATTGCTTGATGGGATCACGGCTTCCAAAGAAGGCATCACGTATCTGGATGACTGGGTAGGACAAAGTTTCAGTTCTGATCAAAATGACATCAGCGTAGGTCTCCTATTCAAAACGGCTAAAATACTGTTTACTCAGTGCCAGAATGCCTTTCCTTGGGATGAGGCACCAACAAAACTAACATTGGCTATTGGCCCTTGGCTTGCAAGCGTTCATGCTGATTTGGCCTACGATATCAAAACAGGGGTCAAAGAGGCTCGCTTAAGTGCAAACCAAGGCCTGAAACGATTTGCGACCGAGACACTGCCAGATATGATTGAGATCCTTTATGGGATCGCTCGTACTGGTGCAACCCTTGAATTTACAGTAGAGGAGTTAGAGAAGATCATTCAAGACCTTGCCAAGAAAGGCAAGCTTGATGTGGACCCTTATAAATATAAAAAAGGTAAACTGAATATCGGCAGTAAGCTGTATGAATGGGCGGACGATATCGCGGATCATGCAAAATCAAGAGTTATCAAATTGGATGAAATTAGAATAACCCAAAAAGCGCCTGCCGAGATTAAAGAAATGGTAGAAAAAGCACCAGTTAAAACACTATTGCATTTAGCGGGAGAAGCCCTAGATAAAGGCTTTGCTGCTTGGTCATTCTATGCCAATGTCGATGCTATCCAGAGCATTGTATCACAAAGCGATTATGAAAAAGCAGACCCTGTCAATGACGCTGGGTCGGTTTATAGAGTCTTCGCATTAACAGGATATATGACGGCAATTAGCGTAGACACGGCAACTTTGGCCCATGGTACACTCAAAATTACCAATAAAGCACTTCCGAGGGTGAGCGGAAAGCTCACTGCCAAGGTTGGTCCAAACTTAAAAATTTATGAAAATCGATTAGGGAGTACACTAACTGCAACAGTAATGAAACGGCTGATTTTTGCTGCAAATATGGCAGTATCAATTACCAATGCCATGTCTGCGTACCGTCATTACCGCTCCGGTAATCAAGGGGCTGCTATCGGTCATGGGATGCAAGTCGCAGCTAGTTTCTACCTTGGATTGGCCGTGTACGTCACTGTGTTAGCGAACCCCGTAGCTCTTACCATCGCATTTGCTACTCTCGTTTCGGGAGTGTTTATTGCTGATCATTATACTAAATCCAATTTTGAAAACTTGCTGTACAGTTGTTTTTGGGGGAACAGTGAAACTTATCCATTCTGGGCTGAGTTTGCTGATAGTGACTCAGTAATCAATCCAGACGTAAAAGTGAAGTATTATCTTGATGCTAAAAATAGACATTTAACACCATACTTTGATGCTGCACTACGTATTGAATCTCAAGAGTTTTTTAATTATTTCTATATGCCGACACTAAACATTACAGACCGCAGTATTAAGCCATACAATGGGCCGTCCAGAACAATGTTGACCTATGAGTTTGTTTTACCTGAATTTGTCAAAGGGGAGTCACAACTCTACGGTACGGTGTATACCGATTTGAAACAAAAGTCATACCCACTTTCGCAAAAGCCTGAGCCAGATGAAATAGCAACACAAGCACTTAAGCAGGCCGTTACCGCCGCTATAAATAGCATTACGAGGGATGACTTTAAACAAAATGGGTTGCATTTGACTGTGCATATTGAATTCGATCAACCAGTCACTCTATTTTGGTCATATGAACCTAAAGTAGGACTCGTTGTGCCTCAGCGCTCATTAAGTGGCGGTACAATAACAAACACCAAACTCATTGGTATGAAAGACGAACAACCAAACGAGACACCTTGGGGAAAATAGATGAAACGTCAGAAAATGGGGATATTTACAAAGTTTGCTCAGCCTTTTTCTAAGTGGTGGGAAAAGTTTCGAGCAGAGGTGACCGTTGTCCCAATGGAAGATCCATTGGAACCAATCATGTCTGTCAATGATGACACTTTAACCATCCGAACTGGCTTCCATAGCCGAAGAAACACAATCGGCTTACCTTTGCTGTTCACGGCAATCTTTAGTACCTATTTATGGCTTGGTGTAGTTCCTAATTTGGAACGACAAAAAGAGTTAGCGATTGAAAATATTGAGTATTTCCAAAATGAGAAAGCTCAAAGGGAAGAGTGGCTTCTCGAAGCTAAAAAGGAAAATAATGCAGAGGACGTGAAATACTATTTAGGTAGAGTGAAAGACTATAGCCAGTTGATAAAAAGTTATATGGTTTACATAGAAAAGAATGGCGATCCAACCATATTTACCTATCTAGAGAGTAAGTATCGACAAGGCGATTTGTTATGGACACTTTTTGGCTTTCTGATGTTAGGTATCAGCGCGATTTCTGCCGCTTGCTTTTTGGGATTATCTTTTATAAAGCCTAGAGATGCAGAGATTTACTTTGATCGTAACCGCGGTATTGTCTATACATGGCGTTGGGGACGTATTGGAGCAGCTCGCTTTGAAGATATCGGAATTAAAGAAAACATGATGGGGTTGAGTATCTATCTTCAGTTCGAGAACAAGAAGCAAGGTGGCTTCTGGCCTCGTGCGGTTTGGGGGATCGATGCAGATAAGCTTATTTTCCACAAAGAAGAAGACCTCAGTTACCTACTGGCTCAATTGTTGGCTTTCATGGAAAATGGAAAAGAAGCCGTAATTACTGGCGAATCATTTCAGCGCAAGCCTGCACGATTTTTTCTATTCGATGATATGAAGCCCAAGAACTTTGAGCAGCGATTAGAGCAAGTGCTTGAGGCAAGTCACAACTTAGTCGAGCTCTACGAAAAAAATGTTATTAAACCGTTAGCGATGTAAAGACATTTTTTGAGGCCTGATGGTGTGTGAGGAAATAAATGAATCGCGGCTCTAAAGGAATATTTACAACAAAAGCGCAACCTTTTTCAAAGTGGTGGGCGCAATTTCGAGCAGAAGTGATCGTTGTTCCGATGGAAGACCCACTCGAACCTTTTATGAGGGTCAATGATAATCTGTTGACGTTAAGGACTGGCTACCATACTCGCCGCAATACCATTATCGTCCCATGGATGCTGATGCTAACCGTGTTGACCCTGTATTTTATCTACGATTCTCGCTACCAATATGATTTTGAAGCTCACAAGGCTCAGGCAGGGCGTATGATCGAAAGCTATAGTGAGAACAAAGCCAGATACATAAGCTACCTTTCCGACGCTCAAAAGGAAGGGGATAAAGAAGAAGAGGATATTTTTCGGCGGGGGATAGCTCTCGCCGATAATGCCATTAAAGGCTACAGTATCTATTTTGAGCAAGACGGTGATGTGTCATTGTTTACACACATGAGAGCGCTTAAGCAACTTGGAGAACTAGATCATTTCCTTTTCGGTATCGGCCTTTTTTCTTTCATGGGCGCTTTATCTTTAGGTTTATGGTTGCTTTTCTTGTTGAAACCTCAAGACGCGGAAGTTTACTTTGATAGAAACCGGCAGATTGTCTATTCGTGGCGGCATGGAAGGGTTGGCGCAGCGTCATTTGACAAAATGGGGATATTAGAAAATCACCTTGGCTTAAATATCGTGTTGCAGTTTGAGAACAAAAAACAAACGGGCTATAGACCGATGGGGATCGTGGGCATTGATATCGGAAAGCTTTCTTTTCATCGAGAGAGTGATATGACTTACCTATTAGCTCAAATCTTAGCGTTTATGGAACATGGCAAAGAAGCAGTGATTACAGGTGAGTCATTTACAAGGGAGCCAGCAAAATACTTCTTACGCAAGGATAAAAAGCCGGATAACTTTGAACAACGTGTTGAAGCAGCCCTCGCAGCCCAAGATGATCTTGTTTCCCACTACCAAACGAGCCGAGTGAGAGGTCATGCGATTTGAGGTTTGAGAGTAATCTCGTTAAGGTAAGTTAGTGCGGTAGGACTAACTTACATTTACTCATCTTCCAGAATACATATTCACAATACCTAAATATAACGTCACACTTAACATTATGGACATGTGTGGCGTGTATAGACAATAGCCACACGTGCCGTCATGCTCGAAAACAATAATGGGGCAAAAGCTTGCTACAACAAAAGACAGAATAGAAAAAAAGCATCGAAAAGTTTCGAACTTTATTGTAACTTTTTGCTTTGAGTTAGCCTATTGAGTGGCATTGAGTTTTGATCTTTATTGTCAATTCTTTGTTATAGCGTCACGTAGCAATAAGCCCCGCGTAACAGAAAAGTTTCAATCTTTGTTCACCGACATTTGATAGGAAAAGGGTGAAAATGAAAGTAAAAGTAATAATAACATTTGGCTTTCTAATGGCTTTTTGTAGTGGCTTTTATTTAGGGATGCATTACTCAGAAGTTGAGACGAAAATTGATTCAGATAAAGAAACCATTCGGATTTTGCAGCAATTACAAGAAACGTCTGGGTAACTCATAGGATGGATGCCTATCTAAGATAAGTGTTAGTGATGCTTGGCCTCATGTGGCCGAGCTCTTGTGACACAATATGTTTGCTGTTCATGCCTGCAAAAGTATGGCTCAACAACATAACTCGTTCTTGAGCAAAAGTGTGTCTTGTACCATGGGCTCCTTTGCTAAAACCGAGCACTTTAACTGCTGCATTGCTGAATGCTTTAGATAAATTGTTGCCATATCGAAGGTCATAATATTGGAGGTATTTTACTCCCCTGTCTGCGCATTCTCTTGGTTGGTCTAAACGGCGTGATTCCAAGCGGGTAGCTAATTCTCGATCGACTGCAACGGTACGAATGAGTCCGCCTTTACCCGTAACAACATATGTTACAGTGTCACCCCTATCTGTATGTAAGGTTGATAACCAATCTCGTTGGTTAGAAATTGGTTTACCTTCCCCTACCCTTCTAATCTCTATAAGTTCTGATACGCGCAATCCCGCGTTGTATGCCAACAATATAGATAAACGAGTTCTTTCGTCTTTAAATGATTCTGCGATGGCTATTATCTGATCTCTAGTGTAGGCACGGGATTGCTCTCGTAGTGGACGGCTATCATTAGGTCTTGTCGATACCTTATGTTCATTACCGTTTTTTGGTCGTATTTCATCCTGCTTATTGGTCCCTAAGCTTCTTTCTTGAAGCTTATCCCAAGCTTGTTTTACGGCAGAGGTGCCGGTTCTATTTTTTTGAGGCTGCCCACTTCTGGCTATATAGTTGGCAATCCATCTATCTGTGAACGTGGGGGTTTTGTTTAACAAATGAAGTTCATAATGGTTTGGAAGGCGTCGATGTACCAATCGCTGTAATGCAACTCTATCACGACTTAGCGTTTTGTCGGATAAACCACTCCGATACCGATATAGTAAATATACTAGAGCGTGTGATTCGGTGAAGTGTTTCAGTCGTTGTAAGTCATAAAAATTGACCGCGTGAGCGATAGCTCTAGCGCCATCAAGGAATGTATTTACTGAGTGTATAGCAGCCGAAGATTTGTCTACGCGTTTTGTTCCATGTCGTGGTTGATTGAACGAAACGAAATAGCTTCTCAAATATCGTTTAGATTGATCGAGCAATCGAACGTAATTGGTCTTGTTAGTGGGTTTCTTTGGCATACATTTATCTCTTAAGTTCCAACACTCCCCCACGCAGACCTTTTGGTTTCGCTTGGTAGGCGTTTAATAAATGCAAATATAGCTTGCCGCGAGTATCTACGTCCTAACTCGTCCCGTAAAAATTCCGCGATACTTCTAAAAGAATAGCCATAAATTTCATATAAATTCTTGATCGCTTGAACACAAAAGTGCAACGGGCTACGCAGTTGCCAGTAAGCTCGGCTACGCAGTGCTTTGATGCGTTCAAGTGCTACGTTGAAGTTTGGTAATGGAACTACGGAAACTTCCCTGAACGATGAGTAATGTTCATCGATGATAAAGGCCACTCTTTTGTAATAAGCATGTAGTCGTTGTCGACTTATCGAAAAGCGATAATGAACTCTCAAAAAATGCGAAATATTCGCAAACGATGCACCTTCCTTTTCTCGCAGATTCAAAATGACAGGAACGAAGCTGTGTATTTTTGCTCCGAAATGCCATCCGCGAGGTTTTGGACATGCTTCGAATGTTGATATGCGTTGGCTAACGACTGCATTGCATAGGGTCATTGGTGGCTCTTTTGTCGAACACAGATGATGTCAGCAATGCTGACAGATAAAAAAAACGCTGTCAACATAACTATGTCAATAAAAATCACGCTAAGTGAGTAAGGACGGCGCTCTAGGTGGTATCAGAATGATTCACCTAGAGCGCCCGTCAGGGGGGCGGGTCACATCTTATGCTCGTGATGTGACCAAGGCCCCCCTGACGCGCAAATGGGGAGCGGCGACAATCTATATATTGCTCGTGATGTCGCGGAGCCGCTGCCCATTTAAAAAAGAGGGGTGCAGGCATGGTCCTAAGAATTAGACCTTGGCGGCAGTCCCAACCAAAAAGGCTCACTTGTGAGCCATCCTTATCACGCGCCCTGCGCGTAAAAACTCGGCCAGGGGCCGAGCGTCAAATGAGCCTGCAGCTCATTTGACAAGATAGCGGGGTGAGATGGTGATGATCACCAGGTTGGTGGGTATAGTGGTTTTGAAAATTGATTGCCGTTGCAATAGAGGAATAGATTATGAAATTTGAAGTTATTACAGTAACGAAGGGATTCGTTGAATGCAGATACAAAGATCCGAACCATAACGTCGTTACGATCATGACCGTTGAATTGGTTGGTTCAAAGCGTATTTTGTTTAAAGATTACTTTCGAGATTCAGCATACAACCTCCGTTCCGATATGGTGCGTTGGTGGGTGGCAAACGGGATAGCCATAGCGGAAGCGATGCCATGCGAACGTGAATGCAATTTGCAAGAGCCTCATACTCGTCATCTCGCATACGATTTGAACGAAGATGCGGCTCCTTTCATGAAGCGTATTTACGATAGATTCACGCGAAAGCGTCCAACAAATAAAGCTTGGTTGGATTCTCCAACTCGCCAGCGATTGGAAGATGTATTTAGTCGTGTATAAAAGATAAAGCTCATGACATTGGTTTATGAGCTTTCTTTTTTGTTCGCACTGCGAACATTCGGGAGGGACACATGGTTTGCGTTTGGAGCTATGTCGTCGATAATTGGTTCGAAATTAAACGAAGATACCTGTTGGTATAAGGATTACAGAAATGAGCGCTAAATTAGAACAAATAGTGACGTTAACTAATTGTCAGTACGACGAGTGTGGTGAACTACGTAAGCATCTGATTGAGGCACGAGACTTGGGCCGTTCAATCGATGGACACTACTACGCAAAACGATTGGATGATCTAGAAGTCCCTTGGAATATTCAAAATCAAATATCAGTTAGTGTTTCGGACCCTCGAAATGATGCTGTACAGCTATATCGTATATTGGGTCTTGATGTCATCCATGGATAACATCATGAAAAGAAAACGCCCTACTGGGCGTTTTTTGATTGACTAGAGTTGAAAAGGCAAACGAACAAGTTATATAATGTCTAAAGGTAGTGAGAGTGCAGCGCAATGCAGCTCGCACCACAAACGACGAATGTTTTGTGGTGTATTCTCAGACCGAAAAATGAATGGGTTTGGGGTGGTTCCTAAACCAGTAACATTCGCAAAGAAGGCATAGCTTGTTCGTTGGCTGTGCCTTTTTTGTATCTGTTATTTAATGACTCTCTGAGTCACAGAAAAGATCTTTCTATGCGAAAGATGCTTGCGAAAATAGGCATTTAGAAGTACAGTAAACAACAGTAGTTGGACTTACCACCCGACTCTTACCTAAACGAACGACATTAGAATTTCTTCCCATTTTTGTGTGAAGTATTGTCGTATTTTGACAAGGCACAATTGTGCTTTGTGCTTAAAAAAAGACAAGGAACACGAAGATGGAAACTAATCTTCATGGCAAAGCAGATCTATACAATGTGAGAATCGTTGAGAATCAACGAGGCTTTGTTGCACGTATAAAAAAACGGCAAGCGTATTGGTTTAATGCGCTTGCCGTTTTTTTGTTTAATTTGGATGCGTTTGCGATTGAACAATGTTTCTTGGTTGGCAGCCTTATGAAACGATTCAAGATTGGCAGTCTTGAGTTTGTAGCAATCGCTCGCTTAAAAGCTCATATCGCACCTTGGCGGGATTATGATATGGGCCTAACGTGTTGGCACAATCGAAAAGGGGGTAAAACGATGCATTTCGACTGAGTGTATGAACCTAGTCTATAAAGGCTTATCAATACAAAAGTGATTGATGTGAAGCAGTGATAGAGCAAGCTCAACCCTTGCATTGTAATTACTGCTCCACGTTTTAGCAACGTTTTGCCTAAAAAAAGTGGAAGCGAATGGAAAAAGAGACGCCTCAAAAGTCTCGTTATCAAGCTAGGGCCGAGTATTTTTCTCGTTACCGAAAAGAGAGACGTGCTGAGAAGCAAGAAACGTTAGAGTTCTATGAATGGCACATAGAGCGCTATGTTGCTACCAAGAAAGAGAAGAAGAACCCACCGAAAGCACCAACGATTGGTCGTTTCGATTCTTCACGTTACCCTATTGGCTTTAACCCTGTGATCATGAATAGAAAAACAGGGGAAGTTTCTCGTATGCCTACCGAGTTTTCTTTCATCTTTAAAGCTTGTGAAGAGTTGATTAATAATAAGCATCGTCTTCCTTCTTTGTACGAACGCGGGGGGGAAGCGCTTAACAAGCGTAATGTTCGTATTCAAATGGCTAAGTTTCTTGTTGTGTTGTTGGCTCATGCTGATATGTACCATGGACGTATTGGTGTTCCTACTAAAGAAGGGATTGATACGATCTCTTATGACACGTTAATACATGACTATGTTCTTCGTTGGGGAGAGATCATTTCACCAAAGGCTGTTCGCCAATGTTCAAAACGTTTGGAGCAAGCTGGGTATCTGTTTACAAAGAATATTTATGTCAAAATACCAAGTGAGAACTCTAAAGAGTTGAAATCAGATCTAGAGAAAGTAACTCTTGATGATGAAAATGTTTATGAAGTCCGTTCTGCTGCCAGCTATAAGCAATTTACGACAACCTTTATCAGTGAATTAAAAGTATCGTTATTCAACAATATTATGGAGATGATCAAAAAGACTCGATTGCGAAAAGAAAGTCAGGGAATGGCTTTCCATTGGATGACGTATAAGCAAATCGGGGAGCGTCTATTATTGGCGATCACCGGAGATAACCTTAACTCAAGCTCTGAAGTTCTTTACCAAACACCGCTGTCTGCGGAGCCGTATAATTCCTATCCAATATAAAAACGTATAGCGTTTATTCGCCGCTTAATTGCGGATTTTTTCGTATCATAAGAAAAATAGATAAGATTTACCTTTCTTAACCCCCATATCCAATAGATAAAAACTATCAATTAACTTTCTCAGTCCTGGGTTTTTGCCTCGATTTCACGTCATTACACTCAAATTCTTCGCCTGTGGATAAGGATGTTCACATTTCAACAATGTAGAGTGAAACCATAAAGTGGAACAAATAGGTGGAACAATTGGTATTAACACTCGGTAGAAGTCTATCCAACCTAAAGGTATTAAGACTTTTAGTATTACGATTAACATATAAAGAAAGAGATCTTTATTTATAAGAAGACTTAAAGGTACATCCCATTAAATTTCCCACCACCTTGCCAAACAAAACAATGAGCACAATTTAATGGGCCCCAACAGGCAGCTTTAAGTAACAAGAACAGAAAAGAACTGCGGTATAGCTGCCTGCGCTGGAAGTCTTTTTTGTCATACGACAGGAACCCCCCTCACATTACGACAACTCCGTGGAACGATCTCATAATCAATGGTTGGCCTCTCAACCTCCCCCGTATGATATGGCTTAGCAGGACAAGGGACAGTTACCCCTTAAATCTCCCATCACACGCTCTGTGCGAGCTCGTAAGGCGGCTTAGTCTGTGAATTAATGGAACCATGAACCTATAAAAATTAAATGGTCTTGAACTAACTAGATGCGCTGAACATTCAGTTTGTCATTCGACAGGAAACACAGAGCATATACTCATAGCTCTGTGGATAGTCTTACTCGCTTCGCTCGCGCATTCTGGCAAGGCAAAGGGTTATTTTCATACTCGAACTTATGTTTAATGCAAAAAGCTTATGAGCGCTCGGATAGGACGCTTCTTACTTGCTACGCAAGCGCGTTTTGGTATTTGTCGCGCAGCTCCAAATGAAAGAGGTAATAAGTTAGGGCTTCCATGTTTAGCTGAATAAACAAATGTTGGAAGATATGTGTCTATACCGTCAGATAGCCATCGCTATAAGGAAAACTTACTATGCTGCACACTTATAACCATCCAAACCTAACTCATGATTCCTCAGTCCTACGAACTGTCTTGAAACTTCCTTGCGACATACTTCTAAAGAAGCGTAATGGGGACTGCAGTGCTGTTACCGAAAAGCATCTGCTCCGAGTGTACGAACTGGCACTATGCACTGTTGTGTTTCAAGGTTGCGTGATGTTTTTGAACTTCGATGATGAGTATATTTATGGGGTCTCATTTAAGAACTGTCCCAATGAAGTCCTGACGCTCATTACGGATTTGATAGAAGGTGAGATAAAAATCAGGATGTAAATTACATAAATAAGCCACTGAACTCTAACAGTGGCTTTTTATTCTTTGTAGTAAGTGGGTTATTTGGTTTAGATAAAAATCGGATGTTATTATGTAAGAACATTGTATTAACCCAAACGATTGAGAATGCAAAACAAGACTAAGAAAATCACAAAGCAAGGAAATAGCTTAGGTGTCAACATACCGGCTCCTTTTGCTAGTCAATTGGGCCTCCAAATAGGGACAGAAGTTAATGTCGTCCTAGAGGATGATCAGATCATTATTACACGAGCCAAGCAAAACAAGTTTTACTTGCCCCATAGTGAAGAGTCAATTTTAGACGCGTTGGAACAGAGGTAACATAATTGGACATGAAGATACCAGGACGAAAAACGCTTGTAGAGGCGAACGGTAAACGCTATCTCATACTAACAGACTCTCGTTACCAGAAAGCTTTAGGATATTGTATTGCTTGTTCAGTAGAAGAGTTTGGGCCAGAGAATGTTACTAAGGTAAAAGTAAACGTTAACGACACTTCGTTTTTTATCGATGTCGCGAGAGTTGAGCCGATAGATCTTGCTGATGAGGTCGTAATTCAAGGGCAAATTTCAGACATTGAATTCAGGAAAGTGTTGCAAATTTTGATACCAATCCTCGGTGGTGAGCTTCTTTTCACGGACTCAATTTAAGACATTACATTGCATTGTGTGCGATATTCGCACATAATGAGACTTTCAGTGATTACATGAGAGCTACGGGACATGAAAGAAAGAATGGCTTATGTTGTGTTGCAGGTTGACGTGTTAGGCCAGAAGGTTCTGCCGTTGGTTATTCGCAGACTATACGCAAAGATCACAAGAACGGCTTGGTCAACTTGTTCATGTGGCCGTGGGTTTGGAGGGTTTGAGAGCAAGCACTGTCACGTTGTTTTTAATAAAATTAATCGTTCGATTGAAGCTAGAGGGACTGCTAATGTGCAGGCTACCCTTCTCTGTCCTATTTGTAGCTATTCCCTAGAAAAAGTTGTTCGCACTGCGAACAAACAAGCATAAATGTTAATTCAACATTCAATAGTTTAATCCGGATGCACTTCTCCTTTAGCTATAAGATTACCTAAATCAATTGGCTTTCTAAGGGGGTTAGATGAAAGGTTTAAGGCTGAAGTGTGCGATGGGCATTGCTATTACTTCTCTTATTACGGGATGCGTGAGTCCAGCGCCTTCTGTTAGTTATCAGAACGGATTAGATCAGGTGTATTGGCAGTCCGGCGAATATTCGGTAGCGGTCACTGGTGATTTTAATTCGCAGCTTAATTTGTCTCCGCGAGATCATGAATCTGGTTCTAGTGAATCGTTTTTTGATTTGATCCAACTAGATAGTGGAATGGTCTTGGATGTAACGGGAGAAGCTTATTTGGCGTACTCCTTTATGTCGGATAGTGTTGAACATGTTGTTCAGAATGTCTCAGGCATTTGGATGGGAGGTACTGAAGAACGATTGATGGTAGTAATTAAAAATAACGGTTGTGAAGCCTATCTTCATGATTTGCGTTTATTTAATGAGCCAAACGTTAGCGGTTGCGGCGTGAAGCTTAGCTTTAAGGCTAAGTAAAGGAGAGCCGATGCTAAGTGAACGTTACTCTAAAGCATTACAAGCACTGAAAAAGAACACCGCAAATTTTGTTCATTATGACCGAAAAACGTTAGCTTTGGGTCAGAATGAAATGGCGAATTACCAATCAGAATGCGAGCAGATAGTTAAACTTGCGCTAGAAAACGGGGTCCCTGTTGCTGACTTAAATGAAGAAATTCTGGTTCAGTGGTTAGCTCTGGGTAAACAGTAAATAAACAAGGTCGATGATGGAATTTTGTATCAATGGATACTATATAAAATTTTAGACTTCCTCTGTCATCGGCCTTTCATTCCATCACGTAAATCTACCTAGGAAACATTAAATGAATAAGACAACTTATTTGTTAATTTACTGTTTTACCATTGCTATCACGTTTCTACTTGGGTGCTCTGAGGCAAATTTAGAGGCCAATTCAGAAGCTAGTTCAGATGTGAGCGGCCAAAAACTCACTCTACCTTTGAACACAATAAAAATTCAAACAATCGGTATTGGTAGACTTGGTGAAGTAAAATGCACAAAAGAGGGCGACATTGGCATACTGTTACTGAACGACAATGGATACCCATATTTCTGTGTTCGCCATAATGGAAAAGTGCTTTGGATGACCCCTATTATGAAAGACCTAACAGCGAATAACGAGAACAATGAACGAGCAAGTCAAACTGATGTGAATATTGGTTTTGGTGATCCGATAGTGCAAGGTAATGCTAGATTCAATGACTAGTTCAAGTCGGTTTAACCTAAAGAAATAATCATAATGTTCGCACTGCGAACACTCATGCACCCTTCCCCGCACCTTCTTCCTCTCTAAAATTGGATCTCCATACGCTCGCCCACATCTATCGATAATATTTTGGTGTACACCTCCGTTGAACTTAATCGAGCATGACCAAGCAAAGCTTGGACGCGTTTAATGTGCATGTGATTCAATAACAGATGCATTCCGAAGCTATGGCGCAGAACGTGAGGTGTTAACGCGGTCCCCAAAAATAGCCCATTCTCGACGGCTACTTGCTCTATCTCTTTTAACCACAGTCTCGCCGTTTCAGAATTGATGGCCGTGCGCTTTTTGCTTCGCTTGGAGTGGAAGATTGGCAAACGTTGGTTAGTGCAATGCGTGACAATGTAACGGTTTAATTCGTTCGCAAACTGCGTATCAAACAGTGGGACCAGACGAATATTGCCCTTCTTGGCGCGACCTGAGCCGCTTTGCTGTTGCTTGAGGGTGCGTAGCTGCACCAAGCTACGATCTTGAACATGCAAAATATCGGAGGGTGTCAGCGCTAACACTTCATTGATGCGGCCACCGCAGTTAAACAGCAAGCGCAGTAACATTCGATGATGATCATTGATCGGCAATTCTGACAGTGCTCGGATTTCGGGTGCCAGCAAGTATTTTGGCAAATCCAACTCAGGACACTTGAGCATCACTTCTTTACGGAACGCTAACTGATAGTTCCAATCAACGGTTGGACTGATGGTGAGTTCTGGAACAGTACCAGGGAACGGGGACAACTCAACGGGGGTGTTCACGCCTTTATCTCCATTTGGCATAACGTGTTTGTATCGTTGCACAGCTTATGGGGCTTGTCTAAAGATCTTTTCTCGATCCTTTGACTTGGGAATTCCGTTCTATAGCGATAAAAGCCAAATTAAAAACGCACTGTAGATCCCCTTTTGCCACCGAAATAAAAGGGGAAAAACCCAACATATAGAAAAAAAAGAAGGGGAAGGCACTATATAGACGGCAAATCCCCTAAGTGCCGCGCCTTTGGGAGTCTACCTGTTTTGCCAAGTGAAGAATGACAGCGAAGCGGCGGGTGAAGAACTGGTATTAACTGGCCGTGTTTGTAACGATGTATTCAGACCAATAACACGACCCTTGTCGTAACGAAGAGCGAAGGAACCTATTATGGAATTAAATAATGTTGATGAAGCGGTTGCTTTAAGAATGAGTACTGAAATCGAGCAATGGTTTAAGGATAAGCGCGAACGTCTGACGATTGAGCTTATCGGGAATGGAAATCCCCTCTATTCTTTGACTACCTTCACCGATCTGGATGAGCTGAAAACGCACTTGAAATTGAGTGTCGGCTTGTTTGGTGGCTGCACTGAAGATATGACGCTATGGAGCTGTATTAAGGTACTCGATCAAGATTTATCTCAAGTGGTTTGTTATGACTTTGAAGAAACCGAATTTCCCTACCACTGACGCCAACGATACCGAGTCTAAAGCCGCTTTTAAAAGCGGCTTTTCTTTTATGGTGCTGGCCGACGTTGTTGATGAAATGAACCTCCCTGGTTCTTGGTTTGTTCTTCGACCCGAAAAGAAGCACGAGTTCATGATGAAAGTCTTTTAGTTTCATTATGGGCTTGTGCCTGCGGGTAGCGAAGCAAGGGCGGTATAGAGCCCTAAATGGCAGTTCTGCCATCTGTAAAAGAAAGTGGGGGGAAACGGATTGGTTATTGTTTGGACTTGGATCAATTTGAACGACCTATCGGTATTAATAAGCAGCGTCAGGGAGATAATGCGAGTACAATGCTCATTCACAACAAAATCATATACGCAGTAGGAAGAGGAAGCGTGGCGGGTAGATACAAAACACATTTTGAATGGAACGCGGCAGTTTATGCGGATCGTATCTACACGGATGCGTCTGGTGCGACTTATGATTTATCGCATACTAACACTCAAACGCATTCATTTAAGCTGAGTTATCGTGAGAACGGGAAGCGAAAGAAAGCCACTATCGACATCGAAGTGCGCTTCGATCCCCATTGCTTCACTCGTGAAAAGAAAGATGACACAGAAGTGACATTGGTGATTGACCAATTTAACGATGGTAGTACAACAGAGCGCGTCTTTGATTTGCAGCGTTATCAAGACAGTCTGTATTTAGCCTCTATTATCCCGCATCTGAGTAACAAGGACTGCAGAGAGAGCTTACAAGATGGCAAAGTGCTCTACTTTAAACGCAAAGATGGACAAGGCCGTGATTATGGCTTGTATGCGATTTTAAAGCTGAGAAAGCAGAAGGATAAGCTCGTGATGTTCATCGAAACAGCACATACGAGAACCAATCAACCATATAAGATGAAACTAAAACCGATGGCCGAAACGTTCGCTATCATTTTGGGGAGAATGGTCAGCACCAAGTGGCCTGAATTGATGAAGTAAAATTGTAGAACGATAGAAATGAAAATGCCTCGGTATAAACCAAGGCACTATTCAATGTAGCTTAACTGTTGCGCTTCTTCAGGGTTTTCCCTTTATTCCTAGCGACCGTCAGACTTTCGTCCCGTCTGAAACTGTGTTGCCACAGCGACATACTCGCGCCCTTTCGGACTGCAACTTATGCTTCGTACAGTCATATATTAGGAGAACGCCCCGAAAACATCAAGTCTTTTTCTTCTTGTGCAGACCTTGCTATAAGCGGGGCGAGCTATTTTCAGCCTTTAGTGCTTTTACTATAGTGACTTTGATATTTGTAACCCGTTGGTTTAAAGAAGGATTAAGTTATGAAAAAGCTGGAATTACTTGCTATGTTGTACAGTATTGAACTTAACGCCCTTGTTCTTAAGGCTAAAGACAGTATTGATGCTGACAGTGGAGAGGAAAAACTGGAACTAGAATTAGCTTTACGAGAGTTTGGTTATCATGCGCAAAGCTCTGCTGAAGCATTGGATGTTGCCCTGGTTTATGAGATTTTGGATATAGTAGATGCTTGCCTTAAAGGTGCTCGTAATTACTTTTATGAAGGGGTACAACGAGCACTAGAAGAGGAAGAAGTAAACACTTGCGTTGGTTGCCAAAATTCAAATGGTGAACCTTGTTCGTTACATGGATAAGATTAAATTGAAGAGGCTTATGCCTCTTTTTTTATGTGCATAAAGTATTACTGGATATACAACCAGTTGTTGATGTATCATATATGCTACAAATATAAAAAACATAACTTGGATGTTTAATTATGAAAAAACTACTTTTGGTAAGCTTGATTGCATTGAGTTCGTCTGTTGCAGTGGCAAAGCCTATCGTGAATACAAAAGCAGTAGAGCTTGTAAAAGACTTTAAGTGTTTAACAGCAGGATGCACTTTGATGTGTAAGGCACCAAATGGTAAGGCGTATGTGCGTCAGACTAAAATTGACAGTGCCAAGTTTGTTTCGTTGAACAGCGGTACTGTGATCTACCGATTGAAGAAATTTGGTGAAGATGTCGAGGTCGTGATCCCATCAGGAACCGAATCATGCGAAATGCGAAATGTTCGCTCATAACTTGCTGTTAAATAAGAAAGAGGCTTCCAATTGGGAGCCTTTTTTTGATCTGAATGATACTAAAAGTAAAAGGACGACTATATGAGAAATGTTGACCCCGCAAATGACATTCCAATGACAGAGTTGACTATTGAAGCTCAAAAGGAAAGGGTGAAAAGTTTTGCGAACAAAACACGGCCTGCTCTTACACAATATTGCGGTGGAACGGAAATACATACGCAAACAACATTACAAGTAACCAGTCCAGTTAATAGCGGTTACATGGCCTTATCATTAAGGTTAGATAAACGCGAAACACAAAATAAAGGTGCAGCGGCAGCGGATATCCGTTATTGGTTTCCAGAAATGTAGAAGTGATTTTTAATTTAGAGTAAAAAAAAGTCAGCTCAGCGCTGACTTTTTTGGGATTAATCTAGGTTATGTTTTTTATCGTACCAAAGGGCAAATAAAATCATCCCCGATGTCCCAGCAACAACTAATGCTAGGAAAAGGGCTTGAGCTAAGGTCATCATAGGTCGTCTCCTTTGTCCTTCGTTATGCTCGTATAAATCATTATACCAGATTCGTAGGGTATTAGTGTACTTAGTACAATGGTTTTTTGTTGTTCGTCTTCTTTCTCTTTCTTCTTGCGATCATCGCGGGCAGAGAGGTAGATCCCAACAGCAAAAACTATGTATCCAGTTACACCGAGAACGACGACTGTTAAGCTAAGTTCTTTACCACCAATAGCAAAAGCAATTGCCACGGCAGATATAAGGTTGACGCCGAGCTTCCTTAAATCTTCTCCAAGATGCTTTATCATTTAGTTTATCCCTTACACCAATGGGTGTGTTGTAAATTCAAAGTAATAATAAGTAGGGGAGTGACTGAGAGCTAGTTTAATTCCCGCTATTGTTCAATAGCTTTGAACGGAATGGTAATCATGGAGTTTTTGATAAACAAGATTCGACAGTTTAAAAGGAATGATGATAGAAGAATGTGTCAATATTGAATTTCAAGTGCTGTAGCTGCTTATGCATCTTGAACCTTTATTGTTGTGTTTAAGCCTTTGCCACTACTTTATTTTGGTAGTGGTTTTTTTTTGGGGGGGCAAGGTATGTTCGCAGTGCGAACAACAAAAAAAAGCGCCCAGAACGGCGCTTTGTTAGTTCTCTATCGCAAATCGTCAACAGAAAAAATAAAGTTATCTTTATAGGTGAATTGTCTATCTATCACAAAGTCTATGTAGATATCGTCATTCCAATCGGGATGCATGTTTTCAAGCATCTGTTTGGCTGCTTCTTTAGCTGCAATTTCAAATGATGTGGTATTGATAATTATTGCTTCGGGCTCTCCTAATGCGACATGGCCTATGGCAATAAAGTCTCTATTCTTACTCATGCTCTTCCTTAACAACAACGGTTGTACTAATTTCGCAATCAGTGTACAAAAACGCTTGCAACAGTCACAAGGGTCTCCCGCTCATGAGAATGATTCGGCACAAATACCATTATGGCTTGGTGGATATTCCTGAACATGGTCCAGTAACGGGCTCCAAAAGTTTAACTGGTCGAACGGTGCCTGCATTAAAAAATGATGGAGACACGATTCGAGAAGAGTTTGGTGGGTTTCTTAGTTACATGGTTAACGTAAGGGACGCAATTCAACTGATTAAGTTAATCGATATTGTTGGCGTTAATTTGTCTGGTGTTCTTAATGATTGGATAGAGGTTCCTAAGAACCACTATGTGGTTGGGGCGTATATTCATGGAAGGTATTACGTTTTACTTAGGAACGGGACAATAATGACTCATCCTTATGTCCAAAAAAGCAGGGTAGAAAACCAAAATAATGTCGTTTGGTTGAACAGAGAAAAAACGTAGTTGTTCGCAGTGCGAACGAAAGGTGTTCAAAACTTATCCACTTAAATTGTGGATAAGTAATAGGGTTTATAGGTAGTGCTTCAAGCTTCGATTTAGTAGTGTTGGTTTAGTAATTAGATGGCCTTCGCTATAGAGAGGAAAAAGCTATGAAGTTTATTTTATTTTTGTCTTTGTTTTTGGTTTTTAGCAGTCAAGTAGGCGCAAGCGAGCAAGGGTGTGTTTTTAACGGAATTGTATACGCTGTAGGTTCCATAGAAACGATGAATCAAGAAGATCTGGATTATCGTAAGAAAGCTGGTTATGAGGTGTTAGATGGTGATGCTAAGTTAATGATGTGTTCATACTTAGTGGAACCTCAACTTTACTCTTCTACTGAAACTGAATTAGATAATAGACGATATGTTTGGGTCGCCTTTAGTTGGGCGAACTAGAAAAACGCGTTCTGTTTAGAACGCGTTTTTTTTACTTGAGAATAGTTAATCCAAAGCTTGTTAGGTTCACCACTGAGAAATTCTGGATGAAATAGGTTGGATTGGTCAGAACCTAAAAGTGGGGCAACAGAAGTAATGAACTTGATAATTCCCTCCTTATGTTCAGAAGTGATCTGTTGTGAGTATAGGCCACACCAAATAGGCGTAATGCCATTCAACTGAAACCATGGAGCACGTGATGGTGTGCTTGATGAGTAGATAAAAAGTTGCATTACTTCCATAACATTATGAGTCCTGCAAATCCGCGTCTTCTTCCGATTCCATTGGAGTGCAGCCTGCATCAATCATGATGCGATCTGTTAGATTATCAAGGATTACATCACCATTCTTATCTTTTGCTATAGCTCGATGTCCGTAGAGAGCATAAGTAGAATCTTGGATTATATCTACGGATACTTCTGCGTTCGTAGAGAGCTGAGCAACATAAGGTTCAAAACCCTCTGTACACGGAGGAAAAGTGAATGCCTCGTTGAAGAAAAGAACATCAGAGAAAGGCCGTTCATAAAAGTAACTACCAGGGGTGATTGTCACAACCCATTTATCCCTGAATAAGTATGTATCTGAATCTATACTCAGTAGTTCAGAACGAGTCGCACCGGCATCTTTTAGTTGCTCAAAAGCAACTTTTCTGGTGTTGTCATCTAGAACAGCACTATGTAATTTTTTGATGAAGTCAGTATGGTTTGAAAGTTGGGGATCGCGACGTAAACGGTATGCAAGAATGTTACTTACTCTAGGATTCGATGCGAGAATCGTTGTGACATCTATTTCTTTTTTGGGAGCCATTGTTGGTTGGGCTTCAGCTGCACTAGAGCGCAGCGTGTTTAATATTGTTTGGTATAACTCTGCATTCTGCTTGTTGAGAATAAGAAAGCCAGCCAAGTGAATAATGGTAATGATGAGAATAGTTGCCGCAAGGAGTAGTATCGCGGACTGGCGAGGTATGTGAAGAAAAGGTAGTCTCATAATTAATTTTCCATATATTTTTCAAGTTGGAGAATAGAGGCCATTTGGTCTGTGTCATTTAAGCCGCATAGACTCTCTGCTCTATTTCTTTTGCTAAGTGCGTTGAATTTAGGGTTTGAGTTTTCCTTTGCATCCTGAATGAGATACACCACAGTATTTCGGTCACATTCGAGTAAACGATAATATCCATATAGTGTTCTCATAAACTGGCTGCGGGAGTTGTAGGCTTGACATGCTTCAATATCACCATTGGCAACTTTCATTAGTTCAGCATGAAACTTTTCTAAAGTTTTTACTGAAATACCGCATAAAAAAGCGACATGACTCATGCCAGTTTCTGGTAAAAGAGTGTGCAGAAGATCTATGGTCATTAATGCTTCTGATGGGAGCAATATGTGCCTGACCTTCTTTGGTTTGTTTGACTTCTCGGTTTTGCTCATCATCCCTTCCTCATCGTAAAAAGTGCTTATCGCATGATGAAGAAATAGTTTATGCTAACAGCCCAAGAGCAATCGTTTTAGGACAACGATTGGTCCATTTCTCCCTGCTTATTAAGTTAAATGAAAAAGAAAAGACTATTTATTGTGAATGCGAATCTCAAAAGTGAAGCATCAAAGATGAGCTGTTAGAATGATAAATAGGAAGTAAAAGAGGATTTGCTCGGTGAAACCGTATGTAAAGGTTGATGGATACCCGAAAGCGATAGAGAGCGTAGAACGGTTTAAAGCAGAAAATGAATTGGTTCTAGCTGTTTGGATTCGTATTGATGGATATTCGGAAGCATTTAATCAAAGTATCGAAGATGCAGAAAGCTATGCGCATGAAGTTTACGAACGAATAGAGAGTTGTTCGAATAGCTACCGCCAGCTTTTACGTTTAGATGAAAGAAATTTTTTATTGTTAATAGCAACTAGAAAAAGCTCGGCTGATCAAGTAGAAAGTAAGGTCTTGGAACGATTACAAAGTTTGCCTCCGTTTTCTTTTATCACACCTTCTCTAAGCCATCTCCAATTCTTAGCTGAAAACAAGGCACAAGATATTCTGTCTAAACTCAAATACACACTACGTAATGAATGGGATTTGAAAGTCGACCAAGATGTAAAAGAGGCGCAATCAAAGGTAACTAAGGAACGCGTAGAGTTAAGTGATGTAGAGTGTTTTTTTCAGCCAGTATATTGGGTGTCCAATCGTTTGAGAGGTTTTGAGGTTCTCGCAAGGTGGAATCATCCGTTATATGGGATACTAGAGCCAAGCCACTTCTTAGCAGTGTTAGAAAGGCAAGGTGAGTTAACTGAGTTATTGTTTAAGCAACTTTCCAGCATTGAAAAACTGATTGAGCGTCGGCCTAACACATCTGACGTTTGGTTCAGTCTTAATGTAAGTCTTTCTTCGATCAAAAATAAAAGTGTATTTCGACGTTTCGAAGAGTTAAGAGAACGTAATATCAATCTAGAGTTAGAGATTGATGGGATCTCCGAGTTTCTTACTGAATCTGAGTTAAGCAGGATTCGAGATTTGGGTATTCGAATTTCGATAAATGGAATAAAAGACATTTATGAACGTTTCGATTTGCCAGTAAAGTCTTACGATACGGTTAAGCTTTCACCCAAGTTGGTTAAACAATTGACCCATGGTGACAGTGATGCAATTCGAATGTTAAAAGCATGGATAACACGGTTTGTTCAAAGTCAAAAGCTACTCATCGCAAATGGAGTAGAGACACGTAGAGCTATTGAGTTATTAGCATCATTACGAGTTGATGCATTACAAGGATTTGTGATTAAAGCCCCGATGTCATTTCAAGAGGCCGATGAGTGGTTACGTGATGTTCCTGCCTCATTGCTGTTTAAAGCAGAAGACAACATAAAACCATTTCGAGCGCCAACCAAGAAAAAGTAATAGTCGTGTAGTAGCTGGATGATTACTTTTTTTTAGTGCCATAAATCAGCAAGGTCCAGTCGATTTGGCTGGGCTTTGTTGTGCCTGTCGTTTATTAAAACTATCGTTCCCGTTCCCGTTCCCGTTCCCGTTCCCGTTCCCGTTCCCGTTCCCCCTGTCGCACCGAGCACTGGTAAACTTTGGGCAAAACATACCAATGAGATAGTAAACTCACACATTTACCAAAATAGGAATAATGAAAATCGGATATCCCCGTGGTAGCATTCAATCTTTATCATTCCTATAAAGATTATTATCCGTGTTAGTTAGGTTTAAAAGTTGGTTAGCTCGTCATAGTAAATGGTTAAGCAAAAAAAAGGTTCTTATAGCGATTCCTTATCTTAGTTTAACCATTTTCTTATTGTTTTATTTCGTTTATCCGCTTGGCTTGCTCCTTTGGCAAGGGGGTAAGGGGTCTATCCATTTGATCGAAATTGTGTCTTCCACTTTGGGATACGTAAATTTTTCAGGAGATCAAAGATACATTACTACCCTTTACTATTGGGTTAACATCGTTTCACCTATAGTTCTGATAGTATTAACCTTTTTAAGTGTTGTAGGTATTGTTAAGACAATAAGGGACGGCACAGAGCAGAGAAAACTTGAGACTTATAGATCGACTTATCAACCTTTCGGTTAAAGATTTGCAGGACGTCCTAAATAGTGACGTAATTCCTCCACCTATTATCGCGGAACTATTAGGAGATGAATTTTCTAAAAAAACTAAAAAGTGGGATATTAGAAAGGTAGTTATACAAACGAATACTTTGATAGGGTATTCGGAATCATTACCTAACAAAAAGTTTGTCGAATCTGTACGTATGTTTCTCAATGCCTCCGATTTTCACTATGACTCGTTTGGTGCGAATCTGATACTTATTGAACGATACTCAGCGTTGTTAGAGTTGGTTTTGATGAGACAAAAGATCAAGATAGACACAAGTTACAACAACGTGATTTTGAGTTTTTGTGAGTATTTGTATTCTTTTCTTGAGTTTGCCAATCATTACAATGACGATTTGCATGATGAAATAGAAAGGTTACATGAAGCTATTGATGAGATCGATACTCGAGTAAATCTTAAGATGACTATAACCAACCAGAAGACTTTAAGAGATCTTGAAAAATCATTTAGTAAGTTTGATAAACTAAGTTGTGAAGAAATTCTTAGTCATAATCCCCCTATAGGTAGGCTTACGAAGCTAAAGTCCCTTTTTACTGAGCGTGGTGATTTACCATAACGGCACTTAGTGCGTACCTAAACCTATACTTTTGCTAGTGCGATACTACTCATCGTACTAGCTCTTCACAGTTTAGACTTGCCATACCTATAGAGCGTCAACTAGCTT
>NZ_JAHGAD010000043.1:0-74746 GCF_030248375.1 Vibrio sp. B181a
CGAATCCCGAATCCCGAATTTATTTCTTCTGCATCTCTTTCCACCATGATTCGTCAGCCACAATTTGGCCTTCGTCATCAAGTTGTGGATATTCTAGCCCTTTGCGTTTCGCTACCTTTGCTAAGACTGGATGGCCACGCTCAAACAGAATGCGGTTGATGGTCTCTTTTGGTAGGGCGCTCTCTTCACGTTCGTACATACCAGCGGCTTCACGCTGACGCTGCGCTTCATAAAGAATCACGGCACTGGCGACTGAGACATTCAAAGACTGCACCATACCGATCATTGGGATAATGATGTCTTGGTCCGCAAGTTTCTTCGCTTGCTCTGAAGCGCCAATTTTTTCGCTACCCAGAATGATTGCCGTTGGCTTGGTGTAGTCGATTTCACGAAAGTCGACCGCGGTGTCTGAAAGGTTGGTTACCAGAACTTGCATGCCTTGCGCTTTGAGCTCGGTAATCGCAGTTTCAATCGAATCGTGAGTATCCACTTCTACCCAGTTGCGTGCCCCGGCTGAGGTGTGGGTAAGTGTGCGCATTTTGTCTGGCCAAATTGCATGAACTTTGTGTAAGCCTGTTGCGTCTGCTGTGCGTATCACGGCGGAAACGTTGTTCGGCTTATGGACTTCTTCAAGGCACAGAGTGAGGTCGGTTTGGCGTGCTTTTAGCACCTGATGAATGCGGTTGTAACGTTCTAAATTCATAATAAATAGGGATATAAAAAAATCGCCACCCAGAGTGTGGGTGGCGATAGAGTTTAGTTCTTTCTTCGTCTGACTCGAGTCGCCTGTGGCATGGTCTTAATCTTACGCATGATGCCAGCAAGGTGAACACGATCTTTGGTGGTTAGCAGAACGGTAACGGTGTACAAGCGACCGTCACGTTCTTCGGTTGAAAGACCGTGAATGTTCGAGCCTGTTTTCGAAATCACATTGGTCAATTCCGCTAACGCACCTTGGTTATTGAGCATATCGACTTTCAGTTCCGCGATGAACTCTTTATCGTACTCTTCAGACCAAGCGACTGCCATGTATTTGTCCGGCTCTTTCTGGTATCCGCGTACGTTTGGACACGTTTCACGGTGAACCACAAGACCACGACCTGGCGATACGTGAGCAATGATGTGGTCATCCGGGATAGGGTGACAACAATTTGCGAAAGTCAGTAGCAGACCTTCTGCCCCACGGATTGGCAGTTTCTTGTTAGATTCGTTTGGAATTGAGCTTGTGGTGGTCAATTCATCAGTATCACCCAATAAGCGACGTGCGATGACGATACTCATCAACTCACCCAAACCAATGGCTGCTAGCAGATCATCGACGCTTTCTAGGCGTAGATCAGTCAGCACTTCTTGGATGTTTTCTGGGTAGATTGAATCAATCGAATGACGACCTAAAGCGTGATTCAGTAGACGACGACCCAAGGTAATCGACTCTTCACGACGCATGGTCTTCAATACTTGACGAATCTTAGTGCGAGCGCGAGAAGTCACGACATAGTTTAACCAAGCCGCGTTTGGACGCGCACCTGGTGCACTGATGATTTCTACTGTCTGACCGTTCTTTAGTGCCTTACTTAGTGGGTAAGGGTTACGGTCAACGCGAGCACCAACACAAGAGTTACCGACATCAGTATGTACGGCATAAGCAAAGTCGACAGCCGTTGCACCTAATGGCAGTTCAACGATACGACCTTTTGGTGTGAAGACGTAAATCTCATCTGGGAAAAGATCCGATTTTACGTTTTCAATGAATTCGAATGAGTTACCAGCGCTTTGTTGTAGCTCAAGCAGGCTTTGCATCCAACGCTGAGCTTTCACTTGCGCTGTTGTGCCAGACTTGTCGCCCTTGTCTTTGTATGACCAGTGCGCAGCGACACCTTTGTCCGCCATTTGATCCATATCTTCGGTACGGATCTGAACTTCAACTGGCACGCCATGTGGGCCAACCATAGAAGTATGTAGCGATTGGTAGCCGTTCGCTTTTGGTACCGCAATGTAATCTTTCATGCGACCAGGACGCGGCTTATACAAGCTGTGTACTTGGCCTAGAACGCGATAACAAGTATCGGCAGTATCAACAACCACTCGGAAAGCGTAGATATCCATGATGGTGTGGAAACGCTGTTCTTTGGTTTTCATCTTGTTATAGATGGAGAACAGGTTCTTTTCACGACCTAACACGCGCGCATTCAAGCCAACATCTTCGAGTCGACCTTCAATTTCGCTGTGAATACGTTGGATCATCTCTTTACGATTACCACGTGCCGCTCTTACCACTTCTTTTAGAACGCGGTAGCGGTTCGGGTAAAGCGCTTCGAAGCCAAGCTCCTCAAGCTCCGTTTTGATATTGTGAATACCAAGACGGTGAGCCAGTGGCGCGTAGATTTCCAGTGTTTCGCGAGCAATACGGCGTTTTTTGTCGGGGCGCAGGGCACCTAACGTGCGCATATTGTGCGTACGGTCAGCCAGTTTGATCAGGATAACGCGGATGTCTTGCACCATCGCCAGAACCATCTTACGGAAGTTCTCGGCTTGAGCCTCTTTCCTATCGCGGAATTTGAGTTTGTCCAGTTTAGATACACCATCAACCAGCTCAGCGACGGTATTGCCGAATTTCTCTTCGAGATCTTCTTTTGTAACGTCACAGTCTTCGATGACGTCATGCAGCAAAGCAGCTTGGAGGGTTTCGATATCGAGGCGCATTTCGGCCAAGATTCGAGCCACAGCGACTGGGTGGATGATGTATGGTTCACCGCTTGAGCGGGTTTGCCCTTCATGGGCATCTCTTGCTACCACATAAGATTGACGCAGAGCCTCAATTTGAGGCTCTGTTAGGTATTCTTGGGCAACGTCTTTGAGGCTATCGAATAGATACAAATTATAGGCCCGGGAGGTTGTTGAATTCTAAAGTCAGAATTAACGGTTGTGAGCGATGCTGCTTACTGCCGCTAGCTCTGCCGCTTCTTGCTCTTGCTGTTCTTGACGTTCACGAGCGTCTAGAACTTCTTTAGTAATTAAACCTTCTTCGATTTCGCGTAGAGCGATAACCGTTGGCTTATCGTTCTCTTCTGGCACTAGTGCATCTTTACCGCCAGTTTGCATTTGACGAGCGCGGCGAGCCGCAATCAGTACTAGGTCGAAACGGTTGCCAACTTTTTCAACAGCGTCTTGAACAGTTACGCGTGCCATGAGGACTCCAAATAGTTAACTAAATTTTGAATGACGAGAAAGTATACAGTCTCAGCGTAATATTTACTAGCGATAAGACGTGCAACAACAATGACTTTCTATATAAGCAATATAAGCTTCCTTACCGTAATAAAGAAGCGAAAATTTGTGTTTCAGTGCAGAATTACTCTGCTAGAAGCGCGTCAAGCATACCTTTATATTTAGCAGCTTGCTTTTCTTCCTTCAATCTTTCCGCACGTAGAATGGCTTTAAAGTCCATTAATGCAGTATCGAAATCGTCGTTTACGATTACGTAATCGTACTCGTTGTAGTGTGAGATTTCAGATTTTGCTTCTGCCATGCGTTTTGCGATCACTTCTTCGCTGTCTTGACCACGAGTGTTTAGACGGCGTTCTAGCTCACCATTTGATGGTGGCAGGATAAAGATGCTTTTCGCTTCTGACATTTGCTCACGGATTTGACGTGCGCCTTGCCAGTCGATGTCTAGGAAAACGTCGATGCCTTTGTTTAGCGTTTCTTCAATCCATACGCGTGATGTACCGTAGTAGTTACCAAACACTTCTGCGTATTCTAGGAAGTCGCCTTGTGCAATCAGAGCTTCAAACTCTTCTTTTGCAACGAAATGGTAGTGGATACCGTTTTCTTCGCCAGGGCGCATGCCACGAGTAGTATGAGACACAGACACTTTCATTGCATATGTTGGGTTACGCTCCAACATTGCTGAGATCAAGCTAGATTTACCTGCGCCGCTAGGTGCAGATACGATATAGAGAGTACCTTTGCCCATTGTACTGTTCCACTTTTGGTTGGATTGAGTGAATGCCGAAAGAAGTCTCGACCTTGTTGTCATGCCAATGACGTTTATTCACGAGATTGGTATAACGATAGCACTGGCGTTGATGATTTCCTCATCAAACTGCTTGAGATTGGTGATAAACCCGCCAGAAAAATGGAGGCGAAGAGTATCATGATCTCCCTGAGGTTGCTAGCCGATCTTTTGGATCTTTGAGGTGTGGTATGAATTCGCCTTCTTTATACAGAAACGAAAAAAGGGGAAGCTTTCACTTCCCCAGGCGTGCGACTGACTCACACTTAATTTTCGGAGCAACCACAACCACTTTGGTTACTACTTTTCAGATGACGAGTGCCTATTAGCCTTGCGACTCTAGGTAGTTGATCCATGGACTCACTACTTGTCTCATCGAATCCGATTTTGCTGCTTTCTTCATTGATTTAAGCGCTTGAGTTGGCTGATTCAATTCAAAGAAAGCCATGCCGCGGATGTATTGCAATTCTGCGGCTTGCGAGCGCGATGCATCAGAGGCAGGCGTCGCAGCAAACTTAGAAGCGGCTTGGTATTGCTTCGCTTGAATCATCAAACGGGCAATTTTTAGCTGGCTTTTTGTCTTCGGGGCCAGTTGATAAGCGGTTTGATAGGTATCAATCGCATTATCCAGCTCTTTAGACTGCTGCCAAAATGACGCTAAACGCTCTAAGTTTTCTTGGTTTGTTTCGATATTACCGTTTGCCATTTCATCTTTTAGAATCTTTGCCGCGCGGTAAGGGATCTCTTGATAAGCAAGGAAGTTTACTAGACGTAAGTACTCTTTCTCTTCTTCAAACAAACCCAGTTTATAAGCCATTTCCAAAGCAGAAAGTGCATTCTTGTCTTGGTTCAGCTCCATATAAGTACCAGAAAGTTGCATCCAGTAGCGCTTTTTCTGTGGGTACTTAGTGGTTAGGATCTTAAGAACACTTGCAACGCTCTTCATTTGACCTAGCTCGTAATGAGAAGCCATCAGAAGCATGTACCACGATTCACTTGGATTCTTCGTCATTGCAATTGCTTTTTTAGTTGGTGCGATTGCTTTACGGTAGTCTTCCATCTGAACGTAAGCACTTGCTAGCGTGATGTAAGCGTGTGCTTGTGGTTTTTCTTTCGTTGTTTCAGCTACGGCGAACCACTTTTCCATGGTTTTAACCGATTTCTTAAACTGTTCTTCAGCAAGATATAGCTGAGCAAGGCTGTAACGAACTTGCTGTGCAACGGGTACTGGAAGAGCATCCAGAGAAAGCGCTTCTGCAAAGTATTTAGATGCCTTTACATAGTCGTCTCTCATTGAGTACAAGAAGCCCATCTGTTGCAGCAGTACTGCACGGTCATACTTCTTCGAAGTTTTGCCGAGTGCCTTGTTCAATCTTTCGATTGCATCAGAGTATTTCTCAGTCGCAATCAGTTCTTGAACTTTGTTAACGACTTTAAATGTTTTATCAGAAAGCTGTGGCGAATCTTTGGCAACAACAGGTGTGCTAAGCACACCCATTGTTAACGCAACAGAAGCCAGCAATGTCTTGAGTAATTTCATATTGTGACTCCCTAGTTGGTGGTGAACTCAATTTCTTGAGCCATGCGCGAGGCCACCGGTTGTCCATCAACCATCTTAGGTTTGAAAGTCCATTTTGATACGGTCTTTCTTGCTGCTTTACCCAAACCAAGTCGACGAGGTGTCTCTTTTACTACTTTGATGTCTTCAACCGCGCCGCGAGCGTTAACGGTGAATTCAATCAATACCACGCCTTTCTCTAGACCTGACTTCGCCGCTTTACGAGGCATTTGAGGTTGGAAAGTCGCCAATGGTACTGGACCACCCGATCCCGCTACTGAACCACCGCCCTGAGAGTAGTGACCAAGTACTGAACCACCCGTAACATTAACTGGTAGGTCAAGTTTCGGCATGTCCATTGGGATTTGATCCATCACCGGTTTGACCGTAGACGTCACCTTCATTTCAGGTGGCGGTGGCGGACGTTTCGGTGGTGGTGGTTTTGGTAGTTCGCGCTTTTTCTCCTGTATTTTTTCGTCCGGTTTAATGCGAATGAATTCAACCATACGGAGATCATCATTCGACACTAGCTCGTGGCGCTCTTTGTTTACTAGCTTGTCCATCCCCCAGAACAATCCGAGGGAGACAATGAGCGCCAGTGCAATTGAGGCCAGATACCGCATAGGCTTAATCCTTATTGGTTGCGGCAATGGAGATGCTTTCTACACCTGCCATCTTAATCTGGTCCATAACCTTCACGACTACACCAGCGTTAGCTTCAGTATCCGCTTGGATAACAACCGCACCGTCTGGGCTTTCTGCACGTAGACGTTCGATGTTGGCACGTACTGCATCTACTTCGATGCGACGTTTATCAACCCAAACATCACCCGCAGCGCCGATGGCAACCATGATGTTACCTTTCTTCACGGTTTGCGCTGAGCTTGCCGTAGGGCGATTTACTTCTAGACCGGCTTCTTTAACGAACGATGTTGTTACGATAAAGAAGATCAACATGATGAAGACGATGTCGAGCATCGGTGTCATATCGATAGCAGCTTCATCACTGCTGTCATTGCTATAGCGTCTCTTCATGACCTATACCTCTAATTCCGTTTACTCAGGCAATATGCTTTAGCTTGTCTTCAAGCTTCTGCGTGGTGACTTTGGCTAAATGATCAAGACGAGTACTAAAGAACAGTCCTGATAGAGAAGCCACCATTCCCGCTAATGTTGGGATTGTTGCCTTTGAGATCCCCGAGGCCATTGCTCGAGGGCTTCCTGTACCTGTAACCGCTAAGATATCGAATACTTGAATCATGCCGACAACGGTGCCGAGTAGACCAAGTAGGGGACAAAGTGCAATCAGTACTTTAACGATTGGTAGTCCCTTTTTATTCTCAATATCCTGACGAGAAACGATTTCTTGTCGGATCATCTTAGCGTTCCAGCTTTTATGTTCTGAGCGCTCTTCCCAAAAGCTAACGGCTTTTTTCATTGCTTTTGGAGCGACGGCAGCGAAGTAAAACCAACGTTCTAGCAATACTGCCCACAACATGAAGCTGAGGATAAAGATGACGACAAGCACGTCGCCACCCATTCCCAAGAAGCGCCTAATTGATTCAAGTTCTCCAACTAACCACCACATAACGCCTCCTTAGCTTTCGGCTTTATGCAGTTTTTCCTGATAGCGAGCGATGAAGCCTGCACTCTGTTCTTCAAGAGTTTGAACCAAACGACGACCTTTACTGTGTACGATGGTGTACAGGAACAGTAGAGGAATTGCGACAACCAGACCAAGCATCGTAGTAACAAGTGCTTCTGAGATACCGCCAGCCATTAGCTTCGGATCACCTGTACCAAATAGTGTGATGGCTTGGAACGTACCGATCATACCCATAACTGTACCTAGTAGACCTAGAAGTGGTGCTACAGAAGCGAACAGTTTGATTGAGCTGATAAAGCGTTCAATGCTCGGTGCGTTACGTAGGATGATTTCGTCCAGTTTCGCTTCAAGATCTTCAAGGTTGTCACCTTTATGTTCTTGGTAAGCTTGGATAACTTCACCTAGAGGGTTGCCAGGAATAACAGTGTCGGATTTCGCTTGCTTACGCATCTTGCCACCGATAACCAATAGGCGTAGGTAACAAGCGAGTGCGATCAGTGCACCAACTGCACCCATAGCTAGGATTACGTAGCCAACAATACCACCTTGGTCAATACGTTCCTGAACCGTAGGGCTTTGTACAAGTAGAGACAGAATCACACCACGAGATGGGTCGATAAACAGTGGTTCGTATGTGCCGTCTGCTGATTCAAAACCGCCAACTAGGCGAGTGATGTTTTTGCTTGGTTGACGTGATAGCTCTTCGAACTTACCAGTTTGAGGTACGTAAGTTACGTATTTGCCATCTGCGATTGCGTTAAACTCACCCACTAGGGTTACGTCACGTACCGCTTCTTTACCTTCACCGTATACAACGGTTGCTTCAGCTGTCGTTGTATCACCTGATGCAACTACCTGTTGTAGGATGGTGTGCCAAAACGCTTCAAGTTCTTGCGTTGATGGCAGTTCTTTACTTTCTGCTAGTTTAGACAGCAGAGCATCACGCTCAGGGAAAAGAACGGCGTTTTGCGAAGCGGCAAATAGACCTTTAAACTCACCAGCATACTGGCGAACCACACCAAACATCTCACCTAAAGTACCTGAACGAACGCGCAGTGTTTCAGTCAGTTCAGTTAGCTGCTTGTCGTTTTCATCAAACGTGGCTTTTAGCTCATCACCAAGTGCTTGTTGCGCTGCAAGTTCTGCACGAGCTTTTTCAAGAAGTGCAGCTTGTTGGTCACGGTTGTTTTTGAACTCAGCTTCACGAGCTTTGTTCTCTTTTGATTCAACGATACTTTCTGATTTTACGTTTTTCAGTAGCTCAGATAGGTTCTGTGGCGCTTCAGCTTGAGCACCAGAAATCATAAATAAGCTCGCTAGCAAACCAGCGGCTAGAGTTTTGAATCCTTTCATTTCTTATTCCTCCCCAGCAAATACAGGCAGTTTGATCAGCGCTGGTGGCGCTTGTTTCTTAGCGATACGTAGGCCTTGCTGTACAGCGATACGGTAGTTTTCAGGTAGTGACTCCCATTGACGGGTTTGTTGATTCCACATACCTGTTTCACCGCCATCCGGAGATTGGAATAGAAGCGCAGTACGACCAATACGTAGGAAGTCGTAAGTCACGGTCTCGCCGTTGCGCTCTAGGCTAGCTTTGTAAGATTCAATCGAGCGAGAGAAGCCTTCTTCGATTTGATATGCTTCCATCACTTTACGGAATTTTTCTGAAGTCGTTACGTCTGCACGGTCCATTAGGTCGCGCAGTTCATTGACACGCTTGGTGCGCTCTTCTTTTTGGAAAGGAAGGTCAAGCACGACGAATTCATCAAGTGCATCGATCATTTTCAGCGTTAAAGGCACAACCTCAGTC
Source organism: Vibrio sp. B181a (assembly GCF_030248375.1). Classification (NCBI taxonomy): domain Bacteria; kingdom Pseudomonadati; phylum Pseudomonadota; class Gammaproteobacteria; order Vibrionales; family Vibrionaceae; genus Vibrio; species Vibrio sp. B181a. Next base: position 8,990 of record NZ_JAHGAD010000043.1, read on the forward strand.
GCTGTTTGGTCGATTTGAGCAATCTGGTTGTTTAATGAATCCAATTCGCCTTGTTGCGATTGAACCATACGATTGATTTGCTCGTTGTAGACTTTCATGCTGTCGATTTGGCGAAGCAAGCCTTTGTATTCAGCTAGCATGCTTTCCGCGCTTTCAGCATATCCGTCGATTTTTTGTTGAGAAACTTGTGCAGAGGTGTTGGTTTTTGCTTGAGTAGAAATTACCGAACCTGAATCTGCCGCTATAGAACTAGCACTTACAGACAGCAGTGCAGTGGTAATAGCACTCACGCCAAATCTCTTTAACGTCATAGTAGCATCCTTGTCAGTGTATAAAGTCAGTCGATAAGGGCGCGGGAAAGTCCCGCGCCAAAAAGGGTTTTAGAAGCCGTATTCAAGTTGTAGGTAGTAGAAACGGCCTGTGTTGTCGTGGAATGCGAAGTGGTAGCCTTCTGCTTCATTGTAGAATGGCGCCAATTCGTTAGTTACGTTACGGATACCAACAGCAACTGTTGCGTTTTCGATACCTGTGTACGCAAGCTGCGTGTCCCAAGTTGTAAGGGCATCAACTTCTGAGTGCTCTGCGGTTTCGTAACGAGTGTCGTAAGAGTGTGTGTAGTTCACGATGTTTGTGAACGCAAAATCTTCGTAACCGTAACCAAGCGTTGCTTTACCCTTGAAGCGAGGACCACCGTAGTAAGTACCGATGTAATCTTCTAGGTTGCCATCTGAATCGCTTTGCTTGTACTCGATGTTGTAAGTACCAGCTAGTTTCACTAGGAAGTCACCGTAGCTATCTGTTGATAGGTCGTATTTCACTTCACTATCGATGCCGCTTACTTGTTGCTTAGCAACGTTCACGTACTCATCTAGGATGTAGTCGATATCACCGTTTGCTTTGCGAACAACGTTCGGGCTGTTTTCATCGATAAGCTTCTGTGCACCTAGTGTGTCGATCTTGTCATCATTCACGATGTAGAAGTAATCAACTTTTACAGATAGGTCTTCAAGTGGCTCAATAACAGTACCGATGTTAAATGACTGCGCAGTTTCTGCATCTAGGTCTTTGTTACCTTGGCTGATAACTTTGTATTGACCGCGAGTGTCAGTTTGCGGGTCGTAAAGTGTTTGGTAGCTTGTAGATGCGCCCGCGTTAACTTCAGGTAGAGTTGGCGCTTTAAAGCCGTGGCTGTATGAAGCACGGAATAGAACTTCATCCATTGGTTGGTAACGAACTGCCACTTTCGGGCTGAATGCTGAACCAAAGTCGCTGTAGTGCTCCGCACGACCAGCAAGCTGAACTTCAACTTCTTCGATAACCGGTGCAACAAGCTCTACGTAACCTGCAAATACAGTGCGGTCACCATCTGAACTCGTACCACCACTGCCGATGATTTCACCAGCTTCACCTAGCGGATCTGGTGTGTCTGAACCGCCTTCGTAACGGAACTCACCGCCTACAGCAACATAAGCATCACCACCTGATAGCTCGAATACTGGGAAAGATGCGCCAGCATTGATAAAACCAAGCTTAGATTCACCCTTACGTTTTGTTTCAACGCGAGCACCATCTAGTGAAGATGATGGGTTATTGGTTACGAATGGGTTGTAAGCACCGCTATCGATCGCCGCTTGGTAGCCTGCGATTGTTAGGTAGTTCTTACCTACGTTTTCAGTTTCTGTGTAGTGATAACCAGCATCGGCTGTCCAATCTACATCAGTATCAAACCAGTTTGCGTAACCTTCAGCACCAGCAACAATACGGATTGAGTCTGTTGTGATTTCGTTGATACGGTTACCGGCTTCGATGATACGGTGACGCATAGTTACGTCTTCACCGTACGTGTTATTTGGGTTGTCTTTGGAGATAGTCACGTTTTGGAAGTCAGGTGTCGGTGCCGAGATAGTTTTTGATTCCACTCGGTTAAGACTTAGCTCCGCAAACAAGTTTGTATCTTCGTTTAGCTGGTGGTTAAGGCTAGTTAGGAAGTTGTAACGATCGCTTTCTGGGATCATTGCAATTTCTTCGTTGTAGTTGTAGTTACATTCTGCACTACCACCTGGACATAGTGATTCCCATGTACCATCTTCTTTGTAAACACGGCCTGGTGTACCAGCAGAGCTGCGCCAGTCATAACCACCTTGTGAAGAGTGGTCTGCATTCTTCGTGTTTGGACGATCTTTCATCATGATGTTGCCTTTTTGGACAACGTTTAGAGACGCCATGATGTTTGTTGCGTCATTGAATGTTTTACCGCCAGTTAGTGTAACGTCTAGGTCTTCACCATCGCTGTAAGAGGTTTGGCCGCCATTTAGACGAACATCAAAGCCTTCGTAATCACGCTTAAGGATTACGTTTACTACACCACCGATAGCATCTGAACCATAGATTGCTGATGCGCCATCTTTAAGAACGTCGATACGTTCAACAGCTGAAAGTGGGATTGAGTTTAGGTCAACGAAAGTGTCGTTTAGGTTTTGTGCAAACGCGTAGTTTGCTACACGGCGACCGTTAAGTAGGACTAGAGTACGGCTCGCACCAAGACCACGAAGAGAAACACCAGAAGTACCTGCAGCAAAACTGTTAGTAAATGAGCTGCCGTAGCTGCCTGCACCATTCTGTGTTAGTCCACGTAGGACATCATCCACGCTTACAGCACCCATCTTAGCGATGTCATCTGCTGTATATACGTCTACTGGGTTTGGACCTTCCATGTCCGTAGTGGAGATACGTGAACCTGTTACCTTCATCTTCTGAAGTTGTTCAACTTGCTGCTCTTCTGCCTGTGCTGCTAGAGGTGCCACTGCTGCGGTTCCCAGTGCAAGGCTGATCGCAACAGATAAAGCGGTTGTGTTTTTATACATCCTTGTTGCTCCGATTATTATTATTTCCTATGTGCGGTCATATAAAGACCAATTGTGACGTTAATATTTCGTTAACGTTCTGGACATGTATAACCGAGATGAAAAAAGGAAGTCAAACCAGTGGTAAACAGAGATAAAGAAATGTAAAAAAGATGTAAAGAACCAAAAGTGATATGAATCACAGCACATTTTGCTGTGTAGCGTTTATAAACCGAGATTAAATTTTAATAAAACACCGTATTTTGTGTTTCTTGTAAAGATTAATGACTTATCTTGCCTATAGTTTTTAAGCGGGCGATTAGTACTGAAAGTTGGTGTATATGTAGAGAATTATTCTGTTATGAGGTTTTTATGGAATGCTCTGTATGTTAACTCGATCGCATGGGGTGGTATCAGAATATGATACCCACCGTAATAAAAGGGCTCACTCGTATTTTAGGGTCAAATGGAAGTTAGGTTGTTTTGTCTATTTATTCTTCATATTTGCATGTTTATATAGGGTTTTGGCTCTAGAGTGCCTAGATTGATATTCTGTGTGAATTGGTTTTGTGGTTTTTTATAATTATTTACAAAAACATTTCTATTTTTCGACATCGGAAGAAGTTTGTCATGTTTTGGATTCAAACACTTGAAGCTTACTCAGATTCAAGATAAATATGACGCTGAAATTATTGCAGTAGTGGAAAAAACTGGCTTTTGAAATTCAGGGAGTGTGTTTCAACAGCTTTAGTTACTACAGGATAGAAATGCACCATTTTGGGCCGGATTTTGCCTATCCAACCCCGCCTAATAATGGACAGTAGACAAGGAGCAAGTTGTATATGCTGTCGTACTTTTTACGCCGTTTAGCGCTGGTGATCCCAACGTTTCTCGGAATTACCATTCTTATCTTCGCGATCACTCGATTTGTTCCCGGTGGGCCAGTAGAGCGCATGCTGTCACAAATGCAAGCACAAGGTGATGGCGCCGCTTCAATGACCTCAGCTGGTGGTAACACCGCACTTTCTGATGAGCAAATCGCAGAACTTAATGCGTTTTACGGTTTAGATAAACCAGTCATGGAAGCGTATGTTGAGTGGTTAAGTCGCTTGGTTACGCTTGATTTGGGTGAATCTACCCGATACTACGAACCGGTATCTGACATGATTGCCGAGCGTTTACCAGTATCTCTGTTTTATGGCGGAATGACCTTTTTTATCAGTTACTTTATCTCAATTCCGCTTGGTTACTATAAAGCGTTGAAGCATGGCTCCGTGTTTGACTCCGCTTCTTCCATTCTTATCTTCGTTGGCTACGCCTTACCGGGTTATGTGGTTGGTGTTTTGCTGATTACGCTATTTAGTTATCACCTAGAATGGTTCCCAATGGGGGGCTTTGTTGGCGATGATTTTGATGATTACGAGACCTTCTTTGAGCGCGCCAAAGACATTATGTGGCATGCGGTATTGCCTCTGATCTGTTACTTGATTGGTGACTTTGCAACGCTGACGATGACGATGAAAAACAACCTGATGGAAAACTTATCGTCAGATTACATTCGTACTGCGATTGCTAAAGGTTTACCGTTTAAGAAAGCGGTACGTAAGCACGCTTTGCGCAATAGCTTGATTCCTATCGCTTCTCACTTTGGTAACTCACTTTTGTTCTTTATGACAGGTGCGTTCCTTATCGAAGTAATCTTTAACATTGATGGTATCGGTCTGCTTGGTTATGAATCCATCATGGAGCGTGACTACCCTGTAGTAATGGGCATCGTAGCTATCAACGCGGTATTACTGCTGATTGGTAATATCATTTCAGATATCTGTGTTGCTTTAGTCGACCCACGTGTGAAGTTTGGAGCGTAATATGATTAAAGTTAGCCCATTAACTCAAAAGAAAATCCGTCACTTTAAAGAAATCAAACGTGGCTACTGGTCGTTTTTGATCTTATCCACCATGTTGATCCTTTCTCTGTTTGCAGAGCTGTTGATCAACAGTAAAGCTTTAATGGTGAAGTACGATGGTAGTTACTATTTCCCAGTCGTCAGTGATGTACGTTTAGGTAGCGAGTTTGGCCAAGCTTCTTCGAGTGAAGCCGATTATCGAGAGCTGCAGAAAGTATTTGAAGCTGAAGGCGGCGATAACTTCGTGATTCTACCGATTGTTCCTTGGAACCCATACGAGCAAGACTTCAGTGGTGATTTCCCTCCAACGGCACCCGATGCTGAAAATAAACACTACCTAGGTACGGATGTAATCGGTCGTGATATTTTGGCTCGATTGGTTTACGGCTTCCGCACTGCGATGGGATTTGCGCTACTAACAATGGCAATCTCTTATGCGATTGGTACTGCCGTTGGCTGTGCTATGGGCTTCTGGGGCGGTAAGTTCGACCTGTTTGTGCAACGCTTGATCGAAGTGTGGTCTATGGTGCCGTTCTTGTACGTCATCATGATCTTGGTATCTATTGTGCAACCCACCTTTACCTTGTTCGTCGCCATTAACGTACTGTTTGGTTGGATGGGGATGACTTGGTACATGCGTACCATGACCTATAAAGAATCGGCTCGCGAATATGTGATGGCAGCGCGTGCGCTAGGAGCATCAACAGGTCGTATTCTGTTTAATCATATCCTACCAAACACCATGGTGATGATCGTGACGCTTGCGCCATTTACTATCGCGGCCAATATCACGGCACTGACCGCACTAGATTACCTAGGCCTTGGTCTGATGCCACCAACACCAAGTTGGGGTGAACTGCTGCAGCAAGGTAAGTCAAACCTAGACTCGCCATGGATTGTGTCTTCAGTAGTGACTTCAATTGTACTGGTACTGGTGATGGTGACCTTTATCGGTGAAGCAATCCGAGCAGCTTTCGACCCGAAAAAATTCACACGCTATGTTTAAGCAAGCATTGTGAGCAAAACATAAAAAAGGGAAGTTTTATGAAAAAATTATTTTTAGCGTCCACGCTGAGCGCCCTAAGTTTTGGTGCGATGTCAGCAACGCTACCGACTGACTTAAACTGGCAAACAAACTGGGATGAGCCGCAATATGGCTCGCCTGAAGCGAAACGTGGCGGGACTTATCGTACTTACATGTCGAGCTTTCCGCAGACACTACGTAGCGTCGGCCCGGATGCGAACTCTGGCTTGCGTTCGTTCATCTTGGACGAGACGCCAGGGTTGGTGGTTCGCCACCCAGACACCCTAGAATTTATCCCTGAGCTGGCCAATGAGTGGGCACTAGCTGGTGATAATAAGACGGTTTACTTCAAACTAAACCCAGAAGCGAAATGGTCCGATGGCAAACCAGTCACGGCAGACGATTTTGTTTTCATGCTTAAGTTCTATCGTTCGAAAGACATTCTCGAGCCTTGGTATAACGATTACTACAACAAAACTGTCGCTGATGTGATTAAGTTTGATGATCATACGTTCGCCGTGGAGGCAGCGAAAGAGCTTAATCCTGAAGAGTTACTGTTAAGAATGGGAGCGCTGCGTCCTCGTCCTGCTCATTTCTATGCGAATCCAAAGAAAGATGAGAACGGTGATGGTATTCACGACAACTTTGTCCGTTATTACAACTTCAAGAGCGAGCCTACGACCAGTGCTTACTACTTAGACGATATCAAAAAAGGTAAAAGCGTAACCTTTAAGCACGTCGGTGAGGACTGGTGGGGTTACACCAATAAGTACTACGAGAACCGCTATAACGTAGACAAGATTCGCATCACGGTTATTCGTGATAACGACATCGCCAAGAAGCACTTCGAAAAAGGCAGTTTAGATGCGTTTGGCCTTGTGCTACCAAGTTTATGGCATGACAAGTCCAATACCGCACCTTATCAAAAAGGCTACATCCAGAAGTTTTGGGGTTACAACCAATACCCTGTTGGCGCTGGCGGCGTTTGGATGAACACCGCAATGCCATTATTGGATGATTTAAACATACGTAAGGGTATTACATACGCGATCGATTTTGATGGCATGATCGAAAACATCATGCGCGGTGATTACAGCCGTAAGCCAAACCCAACAGGCTATGGCCACGGTAAATACACACTACCAGATGCGAAAGCACCAAAGTTTGACCCAGAAAAAGCGGCTGAAGCATTTGCAGCCGCTGGTTTCGATAAGATTGGCTCAGACGGTATCCGTGTTAACGACAAAGGCCAGCGTTTGAGCTTTGAGCTGACCTACGCGACACCTGTTCATACACCACGAATTGCCTTTGTGCGTGAGCAAGCCAAGTTGGCTGGTTTGGATATTGAACTTAAATTGATCGATGGCTCATCGATGTTCAAATACGTACGCGAGAAAAAGCACGATTTAGCGTTTTTAGATATGGGTACGTCTGAGATCCCAACCTATTGGGAGTACTTCCACTCAGTGAATGCCAATAAGCCACAAACTAACTCGTTCACAAACTACAGCACACCAGAGCTTGATGAGAAAATCATCGAGTACCGTTTCAATATGGACATGGATAAGAAGATCCAATTGGGTCATGAAATCCAACGCGACATCATTGACGCGCACGTGATTGTTCCGGGTTATATGGTGCCATACGTTCGTTACGGCCACTGGAGCTGGTTGAAACTACCAGAGAAGCCAATGAACCGAATGACAGAAGCGTTGTTCAGTGGTGGCATTATTGGCGATGGTACTTACTGGATTGATAAGGACGCTAAGAAACAAACCCAAAAGGCGATGAAGTCGGGTAAAACCTTTGAACCGGTTGTTGTCGTTGATGACACGTATAAGCTGTAAGGATGTGTTATGGAAAACGATGTAATCCTGAGTGTTAAAGACCTAGAAGTCGAATTCACTACTGATGACGGCCCAGTGAAAGTACTGCATGGCGTGAACTTTGATGTTCGCGCTGGGCGTACGCTTGGCCTTGTAGGCGAATCGGGCAGTGGTAAGAGTGTGACCTCCATGTCTATCATGGGTTTGCTGCCGAAACCTTACGGTAATATTGTCAATGGTGAGGTTGATTACCGCGGGACAAACTTGGTGACACTGCCGGCAGAAGAAATGTATGCCATGCGCGGTGATCGCATTTCAATCATCTTCCAGGATCCAATGACGGCGCTTAACCCAGTGCACTCTATTGGTCGTCAGCTTTGTGAGGTGTTAGAGCTACACCGTCCTGAGTTGGATAAGAAAGAACGTGAAGCTTACGCTATTGAAATGTTGGCGAAAGTGAAAATCCCAATGCCAGAAAAGCGCTTGAATGAGTATCCACACAATCTGTCTGGCGGCATGCGTCAGCGTGTGATGATCGCCATGGCGTTGGCGTGTAAACCCGATATTCTGATCTGTGATGAGCCAACCACTGCACTGGATGTAACGGTTCAGGCGTCTATCCTTGAACTAATGAACGAGCTTCAAGAAGAAACGGGCATGGCGATGATCTTCATTACCCACGATCTAGGTGTAGTTGCCGAAGTGTGTGATGACGTGGCGGTGATGTATGGTGGTCGTATTGTTGAAAAGGCAGAGATTTTCGAGCTATTCGATAATCCGCAACACCCATACACTGAACGTTTGATGGGCTTGATGCCAAGCTTGGATAACGAGCCTAAGCAAATGATCGACATTAAACCGATCGATGCCAGCATGTTTGCTAGCTAACTGGTGCAAAGTGAACAAGTCATAAAAGAGGATGTTATGGCCAAAGAAGTATTAAGAATTGAAAATCTTAAGCAGCACTTTGTATCTGGTAAAGGACTGTTTAAGAAAGGCTACACCATCAAAGCGGTGGATGGTGTGTCGCTATCAGTGGGTGAGGGGGAAACTCTTGGCCTCGTAGGCGAATCAGGCTGTGGTAAAAGTACCTTAGGTCGTACTATTTTGAAATTGTACGAGCCAACGGAAGGTAAGATTTTCTTTGAAGGTAAAGACATCACCAAGTTTTCTGTCAAAGAAATGCGTTCATTGCGTAAAGACATGCAGATTGTCTTTCAAGACCCAATGGAATCACTCAACCAACGTCATACCATTGGCATGATTCTCGAAGAGCCGTACGTGATTCACAATATCGGTACTTCTGCAGAGCGTAAGCAGTGGGTGAAAGAGCTACTGGTTAAAGTTGGCTTGCCAGAAACTGCAGTGAACCGCTATCCGCATGAGTTTTCCGGTGGTCAGCGTCAGCGTATTGGTATCGCACGTGCGATTGCACTTAAGCCTAAGTTGCTGATTTGTGATGAATCGGTGTCGGCACTGGATGTATCGGTTCAGGCGCAAATCCTAAACTTATTGCTTCAACTGCAACAAGAGATGAATTTAGCAATTATCTTTATCTCTCATGATTTGTCTGTCGTGAAGCATGTCTCTGACAAAGTGGCGGTGATGTATTTTGGTAAGGTAGTCGAAGCGGGTAACGCGAAAGAAATCTACGCGAACCCTCAAAATGACTACACCAAGAAGCTCCTCTCTGCGATCCCAATTACTCATCCGAAGTATCGCAAGAAAAAGCGCTTAGCAGAAAAAAAGCAGCAAGTGGCGTAATGCCATCCGCCGAGTAAAATCATCATCGAAAACGCTCCACTTAGTTGGAGCGTTTTTATTATGAGCGTATTTTTATAACTGGAGGGAGAACGCATCTTCAGCTTCTTGAAAAGAGCGTGCTACACTGCAAGCTTATTCCTTTGATTTGTTTGGATAGTTGACTATGCCGTCGCATTTACCTAAATCATTCAGTCGTCCATTTCTGAAGCTGTTTCACCTGCTTGAAGCCGTGCTTTTGGTTGCCATCACGATGGCGACGGTGTGGGCGATGGTTGAAGAGTTTGTCCATATATATGTGCAAAAGCGCGTGTCACTTGATGACATCTTATTGATGTTCATCTATCTGGAAGTGCTGGCCATGGTCGGGCAGTTTGTGATGAACGGTAAAATACCGGTTCGATACCCGATCTACATTGCCATGATGGCGATTGCTCGCTATATCACCTTAGGTATGAAAGAGCTCGATTCAGTAATGATCGTGTGGTTATCTTTAGCGGCATTTATTCTGGCGGCTGCAACCTTGGTTATTCGAGTTGGTCACCATTATTGGCCGTATATCGATAATCAAACCGCCGAAAAAGACGAATGATGTTAAGCCTCGCTCAGTGCGAGGCTTAATTTTTTGTGTGAAGGGGAATCACATCCAAATGGCATTGGGGTAAAAAAGTGTAAAGTCATCTCAAGCCATCTTGTTTCTTGTCTAATTGATGAGTATCTTCACAATAACCTTTTTACCTGTTCTGATGAGATATTGTGATGTTGGCGAAAAGCACATCGACAATTTATTTTCTGTTGAGTGTCTTGATTGCATTTGCGCTTTCAAGCGGTATCGCTCGTGCAGAAATACCATCAACAGTGAGCCACATCACGACGGCTGAGTCTCTGCATATTAGCTACTGTGATTTAACCTTTGGTTCAGCTAAACAGGACGAACCGGGTTGTTGTGAACCTGGCGGAACATGCTTTGAAAAGCAGTGTTGCTCCCATGGCCACGCATCGGGTACGGCTGTTGTTGAAACTCAGCCAAGATCTTATGAGGCTCCATTCCGAGATGAAATGGCGGTAAGTAAAGCCGCGCTCTACACCAGTGCAGACATGCACTCTCACTATCGTCCTCCGATAGCTTAATTCCTATCTCGCAGCGTATCGCTGCCAACAATGTTACTGCACGAATTGCCGTGTGAATTTGTTATGCGTGTGAATAGCTCTCTATTTGCACCATCCTGTGATGGGAATGAAAAATGAAAACTAATCTAATTGCTCGTACCGAGCACCTTGCTGCGCACCTGCCAAACCTTGTTATCAAAAGAAAAGCGGGAGGTTGCCATGACGCATAAGCATTTACCGATCATCTTGTTTGTGTCTGTGTGTTTAATTTGGGGCACCACGTGGTTTGCGATGGAAGTGGCGGTGCAGACTATTCCGCCCATTTTTGCTACCGGACTTCGCTTTTTGATCGCAGCGCCGCTATTAATCATGTTGGCGAAACACCTCAATCAGCCCCTGTTCTTTCCTAAGGGAAAAGTATTTTGGATGTTCGTGGTCGCGATTTTCTATTTCGCGATTCCATTTACCTTGATGATTTTTGGCGAACAGTACATTTCATCAGGTCTTGCTTCGATCATCTTCGCCAATATGCCAATCGCAGTCATGATGACATCGAGCTTGTTCCTTGGGCTTAGGTTGCGGAAATTGCAGATTGCGGGTCTTTTGGTGGCGGTTCTGAGCTTAATTCTGATTCTGGCTAAAGAGATGAGTTTAGGTGGCGAGGATTATCTACTGGGCTTTCTCGCTTTAGGTGGGGCGGTCGCAATTCATTCGGTGATGTATGTGTTTGTCGAAAAGTTCTGCAAGGGCATTCCTGTACTGACTTACAACGCCTTTCCGAGCTTTGTCGCTTCCGTATTGTTGTTTATCACCTCATTGCTTGTTGAACGGCCAGACATTTCTCAGTTCTCAATAGATTCGATTACCGCGGTGATTTACCTTGGTATGTTTGCCAGCGTAGGTGGCATTGTGGCGTACTTTAAACTTGGGCAAGTGTCGACGCCGTTTACCGCTTCGATCTGTTTTCTGTTTTTCCCGTTGGTTGCGCTGAGTCTTTCAACATGGATCGCGGGTAACAGTTTGTCGTTGGTTTCCGTTGCTCTGCTGCTGCCATTACTTGGCGGTATTTTTGTAACGAAAGCCGAGCCTGCTTTCTGGCAGCGCTTTCGCCTTAAATCTGCAGAGTCAAAGCCGGTGCTATGTGAACATTGTATGAAGAATATCAATGCCTAACACAGACTAAAGGTCATTAAAAAAGCCCTGCAATGCAGGGCTTTAGAAGGTAAATCGAAAGGCCTGTTATTCGATGTTCTGGATCTGTTCACGCATTTGCTCAATCAGAACTTTCAGTTCAACACCTGATGCGGTGATGTCTGTGCTGATTGATTTTGACGCTAGCGTGTTCGATTCACGGTTGAACTCTTGCATCATGAAATCTAGACGACGACCGACTGCGCCACCTTTCTTCAGGATGTTTGTGGTCTCTTTCACGTGAGAATCAAGACGGTCTAGCTCTTCTGCTACGTCTGATTTCTGTGCCAGAAGGATAAGCTCTTGTTCAACGCGAGATGGGTCTAGCTCTACTTTTGCATCTTCAAACTTCGAGAACAGACGCTCACGTTGCCACTCTAGGATTTCTGGCATGCGTGCGCGAACCTTCACAACTTCTGATGTGATCGCTTCTAGGCGTTGCTCGATAAGCGCTTTCATGTTGTCGCCTTCACGACCACGCGCTTCGATGAACTCGCTGATTGCTTCGTCAAAAGCAGCAAGCAGTTCTTTGTTAACTTCATCCATGTTTTGCTCTGGTGTTTCCATCACACCAGGCCATTGCATTACTTGGAATGGGTTGATGCGGCTTAGCTCGCCAGTCATGTGCATCACTTGCTCAGCGGCTTTGATCACTTGGTTTGCCAGTGCTTCATTGATGCTTAGCTCCGCTTTTGCTGCTGGGTTCGCTTCAAAACGCAGGCTACACTCTACTTTGCCGCGTGCTAGGCGCTTGCGAAAACGCTCACGCAGTACTGGCTCAAGAGCACGGAACTGTTCTGGCATACGGAAATAAGTTTCTAGGTAGCGTTGGTTTACACTGCGGATTTCCCACACTGCGCTACCCCAATCGCCTTTCACTTCTTTACGCGCGTACGCTGTCATACTGTAAATCATTGAATTTTCCTGTCTTCTAATTTGCTGAAAATTACCCCGCAATAGTAGCACAGCAAGATGGCAGTGGCTTTGCTATTCTGAGTCGAGATTGTCCAGATAGCTTTATTTAATCGATTCCGTTATAATCTGCGCCCAACCAAATCGTCTTCTCCTCATTACTTAAGGTAGATGCCCATGCGCCCAAACGATCGCAAGGCGGATCAAGTTCGCCCAATCAAAATTACTCGTAACTATACAGCTTACGCTGAAGGCTCAGTGTTAGTTGAATTTGGTAACACCAAAGTGTTGTGTAATGCGACCGTTGAAGAATCTGTGCCTCGTTGGCTAAAAGGTCAAGGTAAAGGCTGGGTAACAGCTGAATATGGCATGCTACCTCGTGCGACTCACTCGCGTACTCGTCGTGAAGCAGCGAACGGTAAGCAAGGCGGTCGTACTATGGAAATCCAACGCTTGATCGCACGTAGCCTACGCGCTGTAGTTGATCTACAAGCGATGGGTGAGTTCATGATCACAGTTGACTGTGATGTTATCCAAGCAGACGGCGGCACTCGAACTGCGTCTATCAGCGGCGCAAGCGTTGCAATGGCAGATGCATTCCAACACCTAGTGGATAGCGGCAAGCTAAAAGCAAACCCAATGAAAGGCCACGTAGCGGCAGTTTCAGTTGGTTTGCTAGGTGATGATGTTCTGTGTGACCTTGAGTACGTTGAAGATTCAGCGGCAGACACAGACATGAACGTTGTGATGACAGAAGAAGGCAAGATGATTGAAATTCAGGGCACCGCAGAAGGTGAACCGTTCAGTCATGAGCAGCTGATGGCTCTGTTAGAGTCGGCGAAAGTCGGTATTACGGAAATTGTCGCAGCGCAGAAGGCGGCGTTAGCCAATTGATTTAGATAGCTCCCATTATGGGGGCTATTTTTTTATCTCGACAATAGAGAAATGAATGATTGTCGAGAAGAGACACAAGAAACCAAGGACATAGAGAGAAAATAATGAAAGCATACCAGCGTGAATTTATTGAGTTTGCACTTGAGAAAGAAGTTCTTAAGTTTGGTGAGTTTACTTTGAAATCTGGCCGTAAAAGCCCGTACTTCTTTAACGCTGGTCTTTTCAATACTGGTCGTGACCTAGCGCGTCTTGGTCGTTTTTACGCAGCAGCGTTGGCGGATTCAGGCATTGAGTTTGATGTACTGTTTGGCCCTGCGTACAAAGGTATCCCAATCGCGACGACAACAGCAGTAGCGCTAGCGGATCACCACGACATCGACACGCCTTACTGCTTCAACCGTAAAGAAGCAAAAGACCACGGCGAAGGCGGCAACCTTGTAGGCTCAGCGCTTGAAGGTCGTATCATGCTAGTAGATGACGTAATCACAGCAGGTACCGCGATTCGCGAATCAATGGAAATCATCCAAGCAAACGGTGCGGACCTAGCAGGTGTGCTGGTTGCGATTGACCGTCAAGAAAAAGGCAAAGGTGAGTTGTCTGCGATTCAAGAAGTGGAGCGTGACTTTGGTTGTGCAATCATCTCAATCGTAAGCCTGACTGACCTTGTGACTTTCCTTGAAGAGAAAGGTACAGACAAAGAGCACCTAGAAGCAGTAAAAGCGTACCGCGCGGAATACGGCATTTAATTGTTCTTTCATCATTAAAGAAAAAGGGGCTGGTGGATATCCATCAGCCCCTTTCTTTTGTCTTTATCATTTACTTGTAGCGAATGCCTTTTGGCGCAGTTTCATCAGCCATTGTTTTGTAGCGTTTGTGCAGCCACATCCACTGCTCTGGTGCGCGCAGAATCACTTCTTCCACAAAGGTGTTCATGTAAGCCGCTGCTGCAACTTCGTCTTTTTTCGGATAGTCAGCTTCAATACACTTATCAGCGATGATTTCATATTTGCCATCTTCATTACGGAAGCCAGAACCCGGGATAATCGAACACTTAGACGTGTAAGCCAGAATGCTGGTGCCAGTTGTAGTACAAGCATCTTCAACCGCGAAGAAAGGCACAAATACTGACTTGTTACGACCGTAATCGTGGTCTGGTAAGTAGAACAAACGCTCACCGCTACGTAGAACGCGAATCATATGTTTAACGTCTTTACGATCAATCAGCTTGTTGCCGTTGTGTGTGCGACCCCAGTACTGAATGAAGTTGTACGCAGGGTTGTTGTGCGGACGAAATGCGCCGTAACCCGCCACGCCAAGTACTGCAAAGGCACGCGCCGTGATTTCAAGATTAAGTGCGTGTACGCAGCACAGCAGTACGCCTTTGCCTTCTGCATTTTTCTCATGCAGAGCGCCTAGGTCTTTCTCGACAATCAGAGTTTTGAAACGCCAAGTTGGCCAGAACCAAGTGATGCTGGTTTCGATCAGCGCCATACCGGTATTCTTGAAGTTCTCTTCAACGATGTGTTGGATCTCTTCAGGCGTTTTATCTGGGAAAGCCAACTCAAGGTTACGTGTCGCAACATGGACACGACCTTTGCCGTAACGCATACCAAGGTGACCAAGTGTGCGACCTAACGATAGCAGCATGCGGTATGGAAGGATATTGACCACGATAGCCAAAAAGCCAAAGCCGAGCCAAACGCCCCAGTTACGAGGATGGAGAAGGGAAAGAGAAAACTCCGGCTTAGTGAATTTGTCTTTACTCATAATCTCTACTTAATTTGTGCGCTAAGAAGTGCCCAATACTCATCAAAGTTCGCGGTTGGTTGGTATTTGAAATCACTACGAACAAAGCGGTTCAAGCTGCCTTCAACTTGCCCTAGGATTTGAGCCGCCAAAATGCGCTCTTCCACTGGGAACGATTTGCCTTCACGGATCTTACGTTCACGAAGGATCTGACGAAGCTGTGTTTCGATACGTTCAAACAGTTGGTTGATGCGATCGCGTAGGCGCTCATTTTCAAACATTAGAGCATGGCCAGAAAGAATGCGTGTCAAACCTGGGTTACGTTCTGAGAATGCCAGAATAAGGTGCATTACCATACGAATGCGCTCCAGTGTGTCTTTCTCATCATCCAAAATACGGTTGATGCGTGTCATGAGTGCTTCTTCGATGAACTCAATCAAGCCTTCAAACATGCGAGCTTTACTTGGGAAGTGGCGATAAAGGGCCGCTTCTGAAACACCGACCTGTTTCGCCAATTTTGCCGTAGTAATGCGTGAAGCACCTTCTGTAGATTCAAGCATCTGCGCGAGAGCTTGCAAGATTTCTTCACGACGATTGGATTTTTTACTGCCGGCCATTTAGTTACTTCCTTTCAAAATACAAAGTTGAGCGGAGGGGATTATAAGACGCTCTTTGGCATCAAACTAGACCAGTGAGGAGGTAATGGGAGCTTTAACACCCTCACTTGTCATGTTTGTACCAAATTTGTGCCAGTTTTCTATGAAAAGCGAATGGCAATTACATCAATTCGTGCATTTTTTCCAAAATTCTGAAACTTAGCGCTTCTTTGGGTTCTAGTGCCAACGCCTGCTCGCCTTCTGGCCAGAATAAAGTGATGGCGTTGTCGTTACTGTTAAAACCTTGGCCTTCAACAGAAACATCGTTTGCACAAATCATATCAAGGTTTTTCTTTAGCAGTTTACCGCGAGCGTAGGTTTCTACGTCATTGGTCTCTGCTGCAAAACCAACTGTGAATGGACGTTGCTCAGTCATATTGGCGACGGTCGCTACGATATCAGGATTCTTGACCATGTTGATGGTCATCTGATCGTTGTTTTCGGTCTTTTTCAACTTTTGAGACGCCACGTTTTCTGGACGGTAATCGGCTACGGCGGCGCAGCTAATGAAAGCATCGTGGCTAGGCGCGTGAGCCATTACTGCATCATGCATCTCTTGTGCACTTGCAACATTGATACGCTCAACACCCGCTGGCGTATTCAAGCTGACAGGCCCACTGACTAGCGTGACCTTCGCACCTAGTTGTGCTGCTGCATTTGCTAGTGCAAAGCCCATCTTTCCTGAGCTGTGGTTAGAAATGTAACGCACTGGGTCAATCGCTTCGCGAGTTGGACCTGCGGTGATCAGTACTGATTTTCCTGCCAGCAGTTTCGGTTGGAAGAACTGCTCACACAGATGCACTAATTGCATTGGCTCTAACATTCGACCAGGACCCACATCGCCACATGCTTGCTCACCGGCCGCAGGGCCCCAAATGTGCATACCACGGCGTGCCAGTGTTGCGATGTTTTCTTGAGTTGCGACATTGCGGTACATCTGTTGATTCATTGCTGGAGATACCGCTACTGGTGAATCTGTCGCAAGCACGAGCGTGGTGAGCAAATCATTACCCATGCCTGCCGACATACGCGCAATCAAATCTGCGGTCGCAGGTGCAAGAAGAACCAAATCTGCCCATTTTGCCAGTTCAATGTGACCCATTGACGCTTCTGCTGCTGGGTCTAACAAGCTGTCCGACACCGGACGCCCAGAGACTGCCTGCATGGTTAAGGGAGTAATGAACTCCTTCGCCGCTTTGGTCATCACTACTTGAACTTGCGCGCCTCTTTCTATTAGGCGACGGGTTAGCTCCGCACATTTATATGCGGCAATACCGCCACTGATGCCGAGTAGAATTTTCTTTCCTGCTAGTGTTTGCATGTGAGATCTCCAATTTTTCTGGCGACGAGTTTAGCACAACTGAATCTCTCATCGCCCAAGCAAATCTGATGAGAAGCTAATCCATATCAAACTACAGAATATTAATTGCTGAGCCTTATATAAAACTTTTGCTTACTTCACAGACAATCTTTGCCCGCTCTGCAAGATAGAAGGGAAAAATAACAATAATGAGGTAGTGGAATAAGATGGTGCTGAAAAGTCGAAGTAAATTGCTGCTGGTGACTCTGCTCCCTTTGTTGTTGATCACCACATTGATCTCGGTGGTCTATTACATCAACAGCAGTAATAGCTTAGAAGCTGAATTGGCTCAGGATAGACAAGAGTTAATTGATACACGCAAGAAAGAGCTACAAGCCTACATGATGATGGGGGTGACAGCGATAAAGCCACTTTACGATACGGACGTAAACGGCAATAACAAACAAGCGGCAAAAGAAATTCTCAAAGCGATGCGTTTTGAAAGCGACGGTTATTTCTTCGCTTATGATTCGAAAGGGGTCAACACGCTGCACGCGATTAAGCCGTCTCTAGAAGGTAAAAACCTTATCGGTTTGAAAGATGAAAATGGCATAGCAGTGATTGGCGGGCTGATTGATGCATCTAAGAACGGCGATGGCTTCCTTTATTTCTCTTGGCATAAACCAACCATTGATGCGCAAGCACCAAAATTAGGTTATGCCGAGTACTTGTCTAAATGGGACTGGGTGCTTGGTACGGGCATCTATATTGATGATATTGATCAGCAAGTGGCGATGCAGCGTAAACTGCGCACACAAGAGTTGAATGAACATACGCTCTCTGCGGTAACCATCTCGGTCATTGGCCTTATTATCACTAGCGTGCTTACCAGTATTATCGTGTCGAAAGGTATTCAACCACTGCAACACATTGCGGCGTCCTTACAAGATGTGGCTGCGGGTGGCGGTGACTTGACGGCTCGTCTGAAAATCGAAAGTAAAGATGAAGTCGGTGAGGTGGCCTCGGCATTTAATGAGTTCATGGATAAGCTACATCCGCTTATGCAGGACATCCAGCGTTCTGCCGATACAGTCCAAAGCGTCTCTGGGCAATTGGATCAGCAAACTTCTCAAGCCAGTGCTCAAATGCAAAACCATTGTCTGGAAACCGATAAGGTGGTGACGGCCGTAACGCAAATGAGCATGACGGCAAAAGAAGTCGCGAGTAATACCAATGCCACGGCGCAGGCGATTGATGATGCGAACGGGCAAGTTACCGAAGCACAGCGCGAAGTCGATCAAGCAATTGATGGTATTAGTAAGTTAGTCGATGAAGTGAACAGTACCTCTGAGGCGATTGCCGAATTGAGCCAACAAACCGAGCAAATTACCAAGGTGCTCGATGTGATTGGAGAAATTGCCGAGCAGACCAACTTACTCGCATTGAATGCAGCGATAGAAGCTGCGCGTGCCGGCGAACAAGGTCGTGGTTTTGCCGTGGTGGCTGATGAGGTTCGTTCGCTAGCCAGTCGAACGCAGAACAGTACTCATGAGATTGGCGATATGCTCAAGCAGCTACAAACAGGCGTATCAAGAGCGGTCACTACCATGGCGGCGAGCCAAGAGCGTGGAGCTAAGACCGTTGAAGAGTCCTCTATGATTCAGCAATCGCTGTCTGGCGTGCATCTTTCTATTGGTACAATTCGAGATATGGGTATCCAAACCGCTTCTGCAGCAGAAGAGCAAAGTGCGGTTGCTGAGGACATCAACCAGAATCTAGTGGCGATTCAACAAATCGTGAATCGTATTAATGACACGCTTCAGCACGCGGAAGGCATCAGCACTCAGTTGTCGCAATCAGGATCTGAAATTCACGATCTGGTTGGAAACTTCAAGCTTTGATGGATCGCTCGATTACATAGAAAAGCAGTGGTCAACGAAAAAAGCGAAAGTCAGGTTCGACTTTCGCTTTTTATTTTGTGCAATAGGCGCTCACTTATAGAGAGAACCGCCTAATGACACTGAAAACCTTGCCCAACGAGTCCATGCCCAGAGAGAAATTACTTAAACGCGGACCACAAGCGTTGTCGGATGCCGAATTACTGGCTATTTTTCTGCGCACCGGTACACAAGGTATGAACGTCATCGAACTAGCGGACTTTCTGCTCCAAGACTTTGGATCGCTTCGCCAGTTGTTTTCTGCTTCAGAGAAAGAGTTTTGCCAACATAAAGGGTTAGGGCAAGCGAAATACGTGCAGTTACAAGCCGTTTTGGAAATGACGCAACGCTATTTAGCCGAGACATTAAAGCGTGGTGATGCGTTAACCAGCCCAGAACAAACCAAACTTTATCTTTCTTCTATATTAAGAGACCGACAAAGAGAGGCTTTTTACATTCTTTTCTTAGATAACCAACATCGGGTAATAAAAGATGAGATTTTATTTGAAGGAACACTCGATGCTGCATCGGTTTATCCGAGAGAAGTCGTCAAACGCGCCTTGCACCACAACGCTGCTGCATTGATTTTGGCCCACAACCACCCGTCAGGTGTGGCGGAACCTAGCCAAGCAGATAGAAGGATTACCAGGCGTTTAATCGACGCTTTAGCGCTGGTGGATATTCGAATTTTGGACCATTTCGTTATCGGAGATGGGGAAAGCGTCTCTTTTGCCGAAAGAGGTTGGATATAACTGTGCGTTTTTTAGGTTGTTAGTTGCTAAAAATCTGCTATCATCCTCGCCACTAAATTTTTAACTGAATTCAGCTTGGACTGCTAGAAAAAACCTGCTGTCTAAAAAAAGATCACGAAAACCTGTAAAAAGGATCTGTTCGGGTCTTGAGCAATGCATATCAAGTTAGTATAATGCGCGACCTTTGATAGCCTTGTATGGATTTTCCATAGCGGTTCTTAACCTCTAACTTCTTTCCAAGAAATAGAGAGGTTCGGCCACCAAGGTTGATATCGAGCTGAAACGATTTTGGAGAAGACATTCATGTCACGAGTATGCCAAGTAACTGGTAAGCGTCCAGTAACGGGTAACAACCGTTCACACGCACGAAATGCTACTAAGCGTCGTTTTCTGCCGAACCTACAAACTCATCGTTTCTGGGTAGAGAGCGAAAAACGTTTTGTTAAACTACGCCTATCTGCAAAAGGTATGCGTATCATCGACAAGAAGGGTATTGATACTGTTCTTGCTGATATGCGTGCACGTGGCGAAAACGTTTAAGAGGAAATAGGCAATGGCAAAGAAAGGCGTTCGTGAGAAAATCCGTCTAGTATCTTCAGCAGGTACAGGCCACTTCTACACAACTGATAAGAACAAGCGTAACATGCCAGGCAAATTTGAGATCAAGAAATTTGATCCAGTTGTACGCCAGCACGTTATGTACAAAGAAGCTAAAATCAAATAATTGGTTTTGTCTCTTTGACGATTTGAAAAACCCAACTTTCGAGTTGGGTTTTTTATTACCTAAAATTCCTCCATATCCCCTTCATTTCCATCCTCACCACGTTTGCATACAGATGTTCTAGTCAAGATTGATGAGCTTTGATAGTTTGTCTCTAACTACTTGAGATTAGGAACCACTATGCGTGTAAGTCCGGCTCGCCGCCGTCGTTGGAATAACATTCTTATCCTAGGCATCATCGTATTTATGCTGATCCTCAATGCACCAACATGGATCAAATCTTACCTTATTGAAGAACCAACGGATCCTTATCCAAACTTGCTGCGCTCCGATCATGACGTCAGTGCTATTTACTATGCAGGTTGGGAATTAGATAAGCAGAATGGCCAATGGCAATCGAACATTAAAGCCAATATTCCCGTACAAGAGCTTGTGACTCGTTGGCAGTCATTGGAAGGTACTGAGCTGACACTAGAGCAATATGAACAGTTAAAGCCGCGCTTATCATCACCGGAAAGCATCGAAATTTGGTATCAAGGTTTGGAGGAGCCACAGCGAGTGACCTTTTACCGCCTTGACGATTTCTGGCTGTTTAAAAACTGGCAAGATAAATGGATTGCGATTTCTGTCGATGGCAACTACATCATGCCCAAGTAATTTAATAGCTAACTAAGTTTGATACCAAGTGACGTTATGGGCAATAACCCTTTGCGTCACCAGTATTTGTCTTAGCTTTTTTCGATTATGCTAGCCACCCAGTATCAAAGTTCTTAGCGTTGTAAGGAGAATCAAATGCCTGAATTACCTGAAGTTGAAGTAAGCCGAATGGGCATCAGTCCACATATGATTGGCCAAACGATCAATGCATTTGTATTCAGAACTCCGAAGTTGCGTTGGGATATCCCGCAAGAGCTTAAAAAGCTAGAAGGGCAGGTGATTCGTAATATCAGTCGCCGCGCTAAGTATCTGTTGATAGAAACGGACGAAGGAACTGCGATTGTTCACTTAGGTATGTCGGGTTCACTGCGTGTGTTAGATGCTGATTTTCCCCCAGCAAAGCACGATCATGTGGATCTCAAATTGAGCAATGGCAAAGTGTTGCGCTACAACGATCCACGTCGTTTTGGCGCATGGCTGTGGAGCGCGCCCAATGAGCCACATGCCGTTCTAGGTCATATGGGACCAGAGCCTTTAACCGAAGAGTTCAACGCGGACTACGTAGCAGAGAAAGCCAAAGGTAAGCGTGTTGCGGTTAAGCAGTTCATCATGGACAACAAAATCGTCGTTGGAGTCGGAAACATCTACGCCAACGAATCTTTGTTTAAATCACGCATTCATCCCACTCGCCCCGCAGGTAAGTTAACCAAGAAGGAGTGGCGATTGCTGGTGGAGAACATCAAAGCCACGCTAGAGATTGCTATCCAGCAAGGCGGAACCACACTTAAAGACTTCGCCCAAGCAGATGGCAAACCAGGCTACTTCGCCCAAGAGTTATTAGTTTACGGAAAAGCCGGAGAGCCATGCCCAGAATGCGGCGAAGCTCTCCAAGAACAAAAGGTAGGCCAACGCAATACCTTCTTCTGTGGGGAATGCCAGAAGTAAACTGCATTAGTTATTAAACTTCTTTGGGCCGTATTCTCGGCCCATTTTGATGAGGTGGTAACCATTCATCACTAAATTTAGCGTCATACTTTTTGCTTTATTAAGCAGCTTCATTGTAGCAACTAGGTAATCTTTATCGCCTTGGCGTTTTCTATTACCAATAACTGATGGCTTATTGCCTCCACGTAAGCCAGCCTGCCTGACTCCAAACATTGCTTGCTTGTGCAACCAGGTATTACGCAGGAAGACGTCTACAGGGAATTGGAACGTTTTACTTGCATCAATAAATGCTCGTGCCGCCGAAGGGCTGATAGCATAAGAGGTTGTACACTGTGGTACTTTTAGATACTTAACCAGTCTTTGAGAACCATATTGTTTCACATCGTAGAACATGCCGCGACTACTGGTGTTTTCCGTACGAATATACCCACAGCTTTCGATATTTTCGGCAACGGCCTTCAATGTGTTTAGGAATAATTCGTCTTCAATGCTGAGATCATCTTCAAAAATGATGATAGGTTCGTTTAGCTCAACGCATTTTTTCCAGAGTAGGTAATGGCTCGCATAACATCCCGCCTCACCGATGATACATGGGCGTCCCATGTTGAATTCAAACTGTCGGCTATCTAAGTGACCCAATAAAGGATGAGTGTCTTTACGTGCATCGACGCCGTAGAAAACCTCACAATCTAAACCGATTCTCTTTAGGGTGTTTAATGTTGTCTCTTGCCTGTCTTCACAGCCTTTTAAAGTGATACAAAATGCTTTCATGGTGACTCAAAATTGGTGTTCTATCTAAAGTAAGGTAATTTTTTTATTTGTTTTACTGGCTCAGAAAGAAACTGATTCAGAGCTTCTCCATTGAGTACTTTTTCGTACTTCTCTATGTAAGCCTTGGCCATTGAAATATGATCAAACGTGTCTCGAGCGTATTCGTGACACAGTTTTGGATTGTAGCTTCCATGTTTAATAGCGTCCGCTAGTTCATCTTCAATATTTGATAATGAGCCAAACTCTGGCGCGTTAATTAACTCTGGCAGTGAACCATATGGTGTGGCAAACACGGGTGTACCCATAAACAGGCTTTCTGTAATGGCTAAGCCAAATGGTTCTTCCCAAGTAACAGGAAAGATCAAGCCTTTAGAGCGCTCGAGTACTGCACACTTCTCTGTGTTGTTAACCATGCCGTGAAATTTAACATGGCGATCTAAAGTGAGGCGAAATCCCATTTTAAAATTCAATCGATGTCCACCTAAAACATCCAAAGCGACATTGGCTTTTTTCGTAATATCTATTGCGCCTTGCACGTTTTTTAAACGCCAAGCAGCTTTGCCAAGGAAGTGATAGCGGTTATCTCTTTTATTCAGTTCTAAATTGGGCTGATGATAATCACTCCAATCTAGGCCATTGTATACAAAGGCTTCACAACCATGGTTCAGAGCGTGTTTTTGAGAAACGAAAATTGAATTAGGATCGTTTTTTTGGGCCACGGTGTTGTTACCGTGACGAGTGATGACATAAGGCTTTTTAGTGCAACTGCCACCGACATGGAAGTGAACGACATCAACATCGTCGGGAATTTGTTCATCAATAGATAGGTTTGGTTGCTGGGTAATACATGTCGCCCAATCGCATGTCATAGGTTCAGGGTTAAGAATGTAAACGCTATGACCCAGTTGATGAAGCGCTTTCATTAAGCTCCAAACAACGCGTTCTGTACCACCATAAGTTACAGGGGGTAGCGTGCCTTTACATACAATTAATACGTTCATAGAAATTCTTTTCTTTTGTTCGAGTAATTATTTCTTGGCTTTTTGAGCAAGTGCGAGTTCAACGGGAGCAGGGACAAATCGGCTAATTTCACCACCATGTAAAGCCACCTCTCTCACAATCGTAGAGGATAAGAATGCGTACTCGTCATCTGGGGTAAGGAAAACACTTTCTAGGCCCGGCAATAGCTTTCGATACATACTGGTTAAGCCGAACTCATATTCGAAATCGACGGTGGTTCTTAAGCCTCGAATGAGAATGTTTGCGTTTTGCGCTTTTGCAAAATCGACTAGTAGACCAGTAAAGCCTTCTACATTGACATTTGAAAGGTGGCTAATAGAGCGTTCTACTAGCTGTACACGCTCTTCCAGCGTGAACATCGTTTTTTTAGAAGGACTAGCGGCAACACCAATAGTGATAGAGTCGAACATTTTGGCTGCGCGCTCAATGAGGTTCAGATGGCCGTTTGTAATAGGGTCGAAAGTTCCCGGATAAATGACGTGTGTGGCACTATGACCTTGTTGTTTCATATGCAGCTCGTTGTGTTTGTCAAAAGTGTCAAAAAACGCTTAAAAGTAGTAGTATGATACATCATCGACTCGAGAATAGATAACATCTACAAACATAGGTGTGATAAGGGCATAACGTTTTAATGAAACTTTTTTACTATATAAAAAACCTGCTGTTGACCATTGCTCCACAAGCGTATTTTGCTTACAACAAAAAAAAACTAGAAAAGAAGTTTCAAGGTCAAATGGAGTTAGTCCAAGAGCGAGTGGATTACTATTGTAAAATAAATACTCCGAGCGAGCTGGATTCCAGTAAATCGACCAGTTTGAGTTGTTTCTCACATAAAGGTCAAAGTGCATATACGTATGATCTTAAAGAGTTCCTCCGTTATTTCCCTGATACTAATCCGTTTTGTTATTACTTTGGGGATGAAGTCGCCGTAGAAGATTGCCCAACGCTTTATAAGGCTAGGCCGATTGAGGGTAACAACGACAATTCAGTTCTGTTCAAACTCAACAAGCGTAGACACTTCCAGTTTGTAAACGACGCATTAGGCTTTCACGATAAGAAAGATATGGCGGTTTTCCGTGGTTTTGTGAAACGGGTCCATCGTATTCGATTTATGGAAGCAATGTTTGAGAACCCTATGATGGATGCTGGTCAATCCAACTCTTCTCAAGAGCACCCTGAATGGCAAAAAGAATTTATGTCCATTCAAGATCAATTGAAGTACAAGTTTATCATTTGTCTTGAAGGTAACGATGTTGCAACCAATTTGAAGTGGGCAATGTCTTCGAATTCTGTCGTAGTGACGCCTAAGATGCGTTTTGAAACGTGGTTTATGGAAGGTACGCTACAACCAGGAGTTCATTATGTTGAAGTGAAAGATGATTGGTCTGACTTTGACGAGAAAATTAATTATTACCTTGAAAACCCTGATAAAGCTGAGGCTATGATTGAAAATGCGCATCGACATGTGGCCCAATTTCAGGATGAACAATTGGAAAGCTTAATTTGTATCAAGACGCTCGAGAAATACTTCAAGCTTTGTCAGTAATGCTCTTAAACCAAAAGCCTAAATTATCATGAGTTTATTTACTTCACCTCCGTCTCACTTGTGTGTATTGCGTTTGTCGGCTATTGGCGATGTTTGCCATGCGATCTCAGTAGTTCAAGCTATTCAAAAGCATTGGCCGCAAACCAAGATAACCTGGATTACCGGCAAAATAGAGGCACAACTGATTGGTGATCTGCCCAACATTAACGTGATTGTTTTTGATAAGTCACAAGGCCTTAAAGGAATGAAGGCCGTGTGGAAGCAACTAAAAGGCACTAAGTTTGATGTTTTGCTGCACATGCAGACAGCCTTGAGGTCGAGTGTTTTGTCTTTGGGCATTCAAGCAAAATACAAAGTGGGTTTTAGCAAGAATAGGACTAGAGAAGGGCAGTGGTGGTTCACTAATCGTCACTTACCCAATACAACGGCAATGCACGTGTTAGATAACATGGCTGAATTTGCTAAGTACATTGGTGTTCCATTCAGCCACCCAACGTGGAATATCCCGTTACCCAGTGAATCAGTCGATTACGCGAAAGGCATTACCCAAGGTAGAAAGTGTGTTGTGATTTCTGCTGCAGCAAGCAAGGATTCTCGTAACTGGTTAGTGGAGCGATATGCAGCCATCGCCGATTACGCATCGTCTTTGGGAGTACATGTGATCCTATGTGGCTCGCCAGCGGAAAGAGAAAAGCAATTAGCACATAAAATTGAGTCACTGTGCAAGCAGCCTGTCACTAATATTGTCGGTGACACAAGCTTAAAGCAACTGACAGCTGTATTGTGTGAAGCCACGGTTGTCATTAGCCCTGATTCTGGTCCTGCTCACTTGGCAACGACTCAAATGACACCTGTGATTGGTTTATATGCGCATAGTGATCCGAGACGAACTGGGCCTTATAACGATTTAGAGAACGTCGTAAGTGTCTATCAACAACACGTTGAAGAACAAAAAAGCCAGTCTGTAGAATCACTTGCGTGGGGCACGCGTGCGAAAGGGGATAACTTAATGACTGCAATTACCGTTGAGCAGGTGCAAGAAAAGCTTCACAAGGTATTGCGGGGCCTGAGTGGCTCAGAGTGAACCTCAAATGATACGGTAAATTAGGACAATACCAGATTTAAATCATGTCTACGCGTCCTTCGATTAATCGTGATTATAATGGTAATACGTACAATGCTTAGAGCATGTAAGCAAAATTAGGTTGAAAGTGAAAACGGATATGACAGAAAAAGTTATCGCACTCATAACAGCTCGAGGTGGGTCTAAAGGCTTGCCTCGAAAAAATGTACTCCCAATTAATGGTAAACCTCTGATTGGTTGGACCATAGAAGCTGCACTAAATTGCGAGCAAGTTGAACGTGTATTTGTATCTACTGATGATGATGAAATCGCAGCCATTAGTGAACGCTTTAAAGCCGATATTATTCAACGGCCTGACATTTTGGCGTCCGATACCGCGAGCAGCATTGACGTTGTTTCTCATGCAATTACATGGTTTGAAAAAAAAGGGATTGATTGTGACAGTATTGTATTGTTGCAGCCTACTTCTCCGTTAAGAACGGCAGTTCACCTAGATGAGGCTCTAACACTATACATGTCTAAAAGCGCAAATTTTGTTATAAGTGTTTTCGAACCGTCTCACACACCTGTAAAATCTTACATAGCAAGAGAAGATGGCACAATTGAAGGGCTATGGAGTAATGACGCCCCTTACATGAGAAGACAGGATTTACCCAGAGCATTTCAGCCAAATGGCGCGATTTACGCATTCTCTAAAAACGAATTCAAATTAAACAATCAATTCCCTCGCAATAAAGTTTATCCCTATATCATGTCAGAGGCTGATTCTGCGGACATTGATACCATAAATGACTTGTATTTAGTCGAGGAAAGAATGAAGGAATTAGCAAAATGAACAATCCTGTATTTAAAATTTCTGACCGTGAAATTGGCTTAGATTTCGACCCATTAGTGATTGCAGAAATCGGTATTAACCATGAGGGTTCGCTTAAAGTTGCATACGAAATGGTTGATGCAGCAATTGAGGGGGGAGCGGAAGTCATTAAGCACCAAACTCACGTAGTCGAAGATGAAATGAGTGGGGAGGCAAAAAATGTTATCCCTGGCAATGCTGATGTTTCCATTTATGAAATTATGGATCGTTGTTCATTAAATGAAGAAGATGAGACTAAGCTAAAAGAATACGTTGAATCCAAAGGCGCTATTTTCATTAGTACGCCTTTTTCTCGTGCTGCGGCTGAACGCTTAGAGCGAATGAATGTACCAGCATACAAGATTGGCTCAGGTGAATGTAACAACTATCCACTTCTTGACCTGATAGCAAGCTACGGGAAGCCTATCATTCTGAGTACGGGTATGAATGACATTCCATCAATTCAAAAAGCTGTCGACATTTTTAGAAAGCATGAAACGCCTTTCTGCTTGCTGCACACTACTAACTTATACCCAACACCAGACCATTTAATTCGAATTGGAGCGATGGAGCAGCTACAAGAGGCATTCCCCGACGCAGTTGTAGGGCTTTCTGATCACAGTATTGATAACCTTGCTTGTCTTGGTGCAGTTGCTGCGGGAGCTTCAGTTCTTGAGCGTCACTTCACTGATAGTAAAGATCGCCCTGGTCCTGATATCGTATGTTCAATGGATGCTAAAGAATGTGCTGAACTGATTGCCCAATCCAAGCGCATGGCAAAAATGCGTGGTGGAAAGAAAGAAGCTGCAAAAGAAGAACAAGTCACCATTGATTTTGCTTATGCAAGTGTAGTAACCATTGCAGAAATCAAAGAGGGTGAGGTCTTTACGCGTGATAACCTTTGGGTTAAGCGTCCAGGTACTGGAGATTTCTTAGCGGAAGATTATGAATCGCTTATTGGTAAAGTTGCATCACAAGCAATTACATCAGATGTTCAATTGAAGAAAGAATTCGTTAAATAGCTATGAAGAAAATATTGTTTTTGACAGGTACTCGCGCTGATTTCGGTAAGTTGAAAAGCTTGATCACAAAAGTGGAACAACACTCTGAATTTGAAGCGCATATCTTCATCACTGGAATGCACATGATTGCCAAATATGGCATGACAGCGATTGAAGTTGAAAAAGCAGGCTTCAAATCACTTTACAAGTACATCAATCAAAATGGCCACGATTCGATGGATGTTGTTCTGTCAAAAACAATTCAAGGTCTTTCAGATTACGTTAAAGAGCTCCGACCTGACATGATTGTTGTGCATGGAGATCGTGTTGAGGCAATGGCTGGTGCAATTGTTGGTGCGCTTAATAATATTCTTGTTTCACATATTGAAGGTGGAGAGGTCTCAGGCACTATTGATGAATTGATTCGTCATTCAGTGTCTAAAATGTCCCACCTACATTTTGTTTCCAATGAAGTTGCAAAAAAACGTTTGCTTCAATTAGGTGAGAGTGAAGCGAGTATCTTTGTTATTGGTTCGCCAGATTTAGATATTATGGTTTCTCCAGATCTTCCATCACTGAAAGATGCGAAAAAAAGGTATGACATCCCTTTTGAGAGTTACTCGGTGTTTATGTATCACCCGGTTACAACAGAAGTTGATGAGCTTGCCAATAATATTGCTAATACCGTTGATGCTCTACTGGAAAGTAGTGAAAATTTTGTTGTTATTTATCCTAACAATGACCATGGTTCGGAAATTATCATCAATGAACTAGAGCGATTAAATAACAACAAAAGATTCAGAGTATTTCCTAGTATCCGCTTTGAATACTTTTTGACTCTTCTTAAAAACGCGAACTTAATGATAGGAAACTCCAGTGCTGGAGTTCGAGAAGTGCCATTTTATGGTAAAGCTTCGATAAACCTTGGAACTCGTCAAAATATGCGCTCGAACGCTAAGTCGATCATTAATGTGCCTGAGGTTAAAACTGATATTTTAGATGCTATTTTTCGTGCCAAAGCATCGGTATTTGAGCCAGAACAGGAGTTTGGTTCTGGGCAAAGCGATGAATTATTTATGAAAGCTCTTGCGTCGAGTGACCTCTGGCAAGCGAGTAAACAAAAAGTTTTTATAGATAAAAGATAAAGACCAAGCTTTAAATCCGGTCATATCGGTAACAGATGTAACTTAATTTAAAGCGCGACAAGTGTTGGTTCATAGTTAATGAACCAACACTTGTCAGATAACTAACCCATTGCAACAACAGCTACTGGTTGTTTTTTATTTTGTAAATTTCAAGCAGTTTCTGATAGTTCTTTTCTAATACCGTCTCGACATCCATTGTTAAGGCCAATTCTCTGCATTGTTCACTAACATTGGTTGTACGCTTTTTATCAGCCCAGAACTCCATCGCCTTTGCAAGTTCTTCTGGGTCCACCTCAGCCCCAATGACGCTCGACACTTCTGGTTTGAGAACCTCTTTTGCACCACAGTTTTCAGTGGTAATTGACGGTGTACCACATGCTAGAGATTCGATCACCGTAAAGCCAAAAGGTTCATAGAGAGTTGGTAGGACATAGCAATCAGCCAGCGTAAAGTAAAGCTCTGGTCGTTTGTCTTCTCCCATAAACTTACATTTGTCTTGTATACCAAGGTTTTCCGAAAATTTAATATATTCGCCCTCGTGAGTCTCTCGGCCAACGACCACTAGTTGAGCATCAATGTTCAGTTTGGAAAATGCAGTGAGAGTCTGCTTTAACCCTTTCCTCTCGTAACCAGTACCTAAAAATAAGAAAATCGGCTTGTTTGGATCAAGCTCCATTTGTTGCTTAAGCTCTAAAGCCTCTTTTTCGACTCGTTGTGCATCAAAGCGTTTCGTATCGACAAAGTTATGGATTACTGTGATTTTTTCTTTAGGTACGTGATGAGCCTCTTGGATTTCCTGAGCACTCTTATATGAATTGCTAATGACATGGTAGTAGGCACCTGGGGCCATCGCTTTTTGCTCTATCAGATGCGTCACTCTATCTTTGATTCGCATCGGCTTATTTAACGATCGTGCCATATGAAGGCTTGTGCCTGCTCCAATTCTCAATACATCGTGTGTCCACGCGTGAGCTAGGCCGTACACCAAATCATAGTCAGATTCCTTGACGTGCTTCTCTACCGCTTTCGCAAATTTCCAAAGGCGATGGCTTTTGCCAATACTAAAACCGCACAACTTCACAAACTTGACGTTAGGGTGCGGAGGTGTATCGGCATGAGAGCGGCAGATAATAGTGACCTCTTCCCCTTTCTCTGCCATGTATCTCGCCATTTGATTGAGGTACAGCTCAACTCCGCCAGAGTATGCGTGTCTTAAATGGACCAATGCAATCTTCATAAGTAATCCAGTAATTCGTTTGATATTGGTTGTTATGTTACTTGAAGCCTTCATTTTCCGAAAGAAGCCAATCAAAGAGGTGTCGTGTCATGGAAGAACGGTAAAAGAGGCTTACGAGATTGTTCCTCAAATAGAACAATGTAAAATGACGCTATGATGTGATCACGAGACATTCAAGTGGATAAGGACAAGCAGAAAACAGGAGCCGTTTCAGGAAAGCCTGGAAACACGGGCATTCAACGAATTTTAAAAGCCAGTATCTATTCACTTCAAGGTTTGAAGGCCGCAGTGAAACATGAAGCCGCAGTTCGACAAGAATTAGCTTTGCTGATTGCCGCTGTGTTGATGCTCTCCTGGTTAGACGTTTCGCAAATACAACGTATAGTGATGCTTGGTACTGTTGTTTTGGTGTTGATTGTTGAACTGATTAACTCTGCGATTGAGGCGGTTGTGGATAGGATTGGTGTGGAAAGACATGAGTTAAGCGGTCGAGCAAAAGATATTGGTTCTGCTGCCGTTTTTGTAGCATTACTGTTTGCTGCCTTTACATGGTCTTATATTCTCTTTTTCTGAGGGGCGTGATGAAGCACTATCAAGAAAATAATACGCATGTGTGGTACGACGAAAGCTTGATCACTGAGCCCATTGAGAGTTTGTTTGATATCAACTACTGGCGCAGTTGTAATGCCATCGTTGGTAGTGCTAGTGGACGAGGCACTACGTGGTTTATCAAGCTCCAAAGTACAATTGCTGCACTACGCCATTATCACCGTGGTGGCTTGTTCGGAAAAATTGTCCGCGACCAATATTTGTTCCTAGGCTTAGAGAGAACTCGCAGTTACGCTGAGTTCGTTCTGCTCCAAAAATTACGTAGCGCTGGCGTCAATGTTCCACGCCCTATTGCCGCGAAAGTAGAACAAATAGGTTTGTTGTATCGAGCAGACTTATTGAGTGAAAAAATATCTGAGGCAAGCGATCTCGTTGATAAGTTACAGATAGAACGCTTATCCGGTGATAACTACAAAAAAATTGGTTTAGAAATCCGTAAAATGCACGATGTTGGTGTCAATCATACTGATCTGAATATCCATAACATCTTGCTAGATAGTGAAGGTAAGGTGTGGATTATTGATTTTGATAAGTGTAAGCAGCAGTCAGGTCATAAATGGAAAGAAAGCAATCTGAACAGGCTCCTAAGGTCATTCAATAAAGAGAAACTAAAAAATAATATCCACTGGAATGAAGAAGAATTTACTTCTCTCTTAAGTGGTTATTATGGTTATGAGTAAATCAAGGTAGTGCGATATGGGATTAAAGAGAAAAATCAAAAAATGGCTTTATAAAAAGGCATTAAGAAAAGCAGGAAGTGTCGGAGAGAATGTATTTGTGAATGGAAAGTCTGTATTCACTAAAACTAGTCATATTGGATCTGATTGTCACTTTAATGGAATGATGATTCGAGGGAAGGGTAAAGTTGTGATTGGGGACAACTTTCACTCTGGTGTTGGTTGCCATATTATTTCTGAGATTCATAACTACCACGGAACTAAGCTTCCATACGATGATACCTATATTGAAAAGCCAGTTTCTATAGGGAAAAACGTCTGGCTGGGGATTAATGTCATTGTGCTAGGTGGTGTGACTATTGGTGATGGTGCAATCATTCAGGCAGGAAGTGTTGTTGTAAGTGATATCCCACCAATGGCTATTGCTGGTGGCCATCCTGCAAAGGTTTTCTCATATAGAGATAAAGAACACTATGAGCGAACTGCTGGCAATATATAACTTTTCCGCAGTGAATAGTTGAAGTTGTAAGTCTTCAACTATTCATAAGCTTTACTAAATTTTAATTATATCTATACCACTTTGTTGATAAAACTGATATACAGTCTTAGCCCTCTCGTGAGTCGCCCCTTCTTTTTTCATCTTGCTAAGAATATCGAAAGAAATGACACTTTCCAGCTCATACGCTTTTCCTATGCTGTATATAACAGTGCTCCAACAGGCTGCAATATGACTTGGGATGCTTTTTGCGCTACTAAAGTATGTTTCGGCAGGCACGCCAAGTTCTTTCACTTTAATCCCTAAGTTGCTGATGATAGATAACTTATCTTTGGATTCGTCCCTATGTGGAACGTAAAAGAAATCAATGTTTTTGTGTTGGTAATATTCACTTATTTGGCGTAAAGATTCTATTTCGTCTTCAAGAAGCATTATTCGGGATTCTGAGTACTTAGAGCCGAAGAAGAAGCAAGTGTTGTTGAGTTTTTCTTTGCTGATAAGTGGTTTGGGCTTTCTTAAGTTTTTTTGGCCAAGTCTCAGTAACCCTTCTCCTGCGAAAAACGAATACAAATTAGGGCACTTTAGCTCAGAGTATTTGAAATTGAATGCAAAGTCATAAAAACGTTGGAATAACTTCTGACGTTTACTTCTTAGTTTTGGAGCATAAATCCCTTTTTGTATATAGTCTAGTTGGGTGACAATCGTAGCTGCACCATCGTCCATATAAACGCGCTCTTTGGCTCGATTAGCTAGAAACAAATTACAAGCAACTTTGCTACGGAAGTCACCAATAATAAATCGTTGTGATATCGGCATTCTTCTCATTTTTATCATAAAGAAAAATGAATATATATCGCTGACTAGAGAGTTTCTAAAGTGTTTGTATACTAGCTTTCTATTAGCTGGGATTTTCTCTAAAAGATTGAGCATTTGCTCTTTATTCTTGACTCTTTTTTTGTTGCCAAAGTTAACGATAAAAATAGGTTTTTCATTGTATTCACTACAGTATTCAAGTGCGGATAAGATCTGTAATGGAGATTCAACATATATAATGCTTTGTTCAAAAGATATGGTCATGATGCAAGGAGTCCTATCACTTTTTCTAAACTGCCTTTACTTCGAAAGTTACTTTTTTTATCTTCAGGCTTGGTCGGAGATTTGTAGTACTTCTGAATGTGTTCAGAAAGCTCTATACCGTCATTGACAACTGTGAGTTGAGAGCTGCCAATAAGTTCATGTGCAATCTCCTCGAAGTTAAAGTAGCTCGAACCAGTAATGGTTGGAACACCCAAAGCCGCTGGCTCTAACACATTGTGTCCACCAACTTTATCACCAACTAAGCTACCACCCATAAAGCAGATATCCGCAGCGCCCATCAAGACCAACATCTCCCCCATGGTGTCTCCAAGGTAAACTTGGGTCGATTCCGTTACTTCTGTTCGGCTTGTGCGTCGAGCGGCATCAAAGCCGAGCTTTTGGCACAGCTCAAATACATTATCGAATCGCTCCGGATGGCGAGGAACAAGGATTAGAAGTGCAGTTGGGTGAGATTCCAAGATTTTCTTGTGAGCTTCTAATACCTGCTCATCTTCACCTTTATGAGTACTAGCAGCTATCCAAATTGGCCGCTTTATCCCAAGCTCAGCCCGTAGCGCTTTTCCTTTCTCTTTGACTTCTTCTGATATCTGAATATCAAACTTTATTGAGCCAGTAACAAAAAGTCGGTGCCTATCTACACCTAAGCGCTCGAAGCGTTCTGCATCAGATTCCGTCTGACAAAGTACTTTATCCAAGCAAGGAGTTAATAGGTTAAATAGAGGCTGCACTTTTGCGTAGTTCTTACATGACTTTTCAGAAAGGCGAGCGTTAACAACAGTAATCGGTATTTCAGAGTCATGGACAGCACGAAGAGTGTTCGGCCAAAGCTCAGTTTCGATTATCAACATTTGCTTTGGGCGTGTTGCTTTTAGAAAGCCTTTTACTGCAAAACCGAAATCGATGGGCATATAACGGTGTTCAACTAACCCGCCTAACTTAGCAATTTGTTCCGCACCAGTACTGGTTGTAGTAGTCACCAAAATAGGTTGAGCGGGATCGTGCTTTTTTAGCGCTTTAATCAGAGGTATTGCAGCAATGCTTTCACCTACTGAAACCGCATGAATCCAAATTGGGCGCTCAGTTGCTTCTAGCTTTGGTGTAATACCAAAATGCTCTTTCCATCGTTGACCAAACTTGGGTTTGTTTGCTTTACTTTTATATAAACCAAACAGTAGGAAAGGGGATGCAAGGGCAAGTAACAATGTGTACAAAATGCGAGTTAGCATGAGCTTACCGTTATCGCTTCAAGTTTTTGAATGCTGTCTAGTACCTGCTTTGGGGATAGTTCAGTTAAACACTTGAGGTGTTTAAATTGACATTCACGTTTAAAGCAAGGGCGGCAGTCAATATCGGTGTGAACAATTTCTACCTTTTCCGCAAGCGGTGGTGTGTATTTTGGTGAGGTTGAACCGTAGACTGCAACAACATTACAGCCAACAGCGGCCGCTACATGCATAAGACCAGAGTCATTGGCTACGACAGTTTGGCAGGCTGCCAGCAGATCTACTGCTTCAATCAAGCTGGTTTGCCCAGCGAGAACGTGAATTCTCTGTTGAAGTTCAGCCGGCACGAGCTGCTTAATGTTATTACAGGTATCAAGGTCCTTCTGAGAACCAAACAGCCATACTTGATGGCCGTTAGTCGCCATTTGAGTAGCAACTTCAGCATAATGTGTTTCTGGCCACTTTTTAGCAGGGCCAAACTCGGCACCTGGACACAGACCTATGACTGGGAGCGTTTGGTCGAGAGAAAATTTGTTAAGCGTTCCTTGCTGGGTCTTTTTATCGATAGACAAGCTAGGTCTAGGAAGTGTTTCTAAGCCTCCCAAGGAGGACGAATCCAACATTTCAACCTTAGGGTAGGCTAAAGCGACATAACGCTCTACCATGTATTGAAAAGACTTTTTGTTAGGGCGAAGATCATTGAGTAGCCCATAACGCATTTCTCCTTTCCAGCCTGTACGCTGTGGGATGTTTGCAAACCAAGGTATCAAAGCAGACTTAGCTGAGTTTGGCAGTACGTAAGCATGATCGTATTGCTTTTCACGCAGTGACCTACCAATCTCTCTTCGGCCAAGAAGATTGAACTCACCATGGCCAAGAGGCATCTCAATTGCTTGATGGATTTCAGGCATACGCTCGAGGATCGGTTTACACCAGCCTGGAGCAATCACATCAATTTGGCTTTCTGGATGTTGTTGCTTTAAAACGATGTAAAGTGATTGTGACATCACCATATCGCCAACCCAAGATGGGCCGATAATTAAGATCTTTTTCATTTTTCTACTTGCCAGTCAGTGTCATATCTCGGCTTGAAGATATTGTAATAGTTATTGCCATCTTCTTGAGAGTGTAATAGCTGTAACACCCACATATATTGCTCAGGCTTAGTGGAAACAAAGTACTCAATCGCTTTATTCGAAGTACGTGCGTCTTGCTCTTCGCCTTTGTCTAGCTCAAAGGCTGGCAAAATTTCGATATCGAACGACCCGTCTTCTGTATTCATAGAAGCAAACATAGGGAGTACTTTGGAGCGTGATAGCTTTGCAATTTTTCCAAGACCAGGAAGGGTTGCTTTTCGGGTGGCGAAAAAGTCCACGAACACACTGTGCTCTGGACCGTGGTCTTGGTCTGGTAAGTAGTAACCAATATAGCCATCTCGAATAGACTTTAGGAAAGGCTTTATACCACCAGAGCGTTCATAAACTCGACCGCCATACTGAACTCGTTGTTTGTGCATCAACCAATCGCCGACTTCATTTTTCTGCTTTTTAGCCATGGCAGAAACCGGCATTCCCATAGAGGCTAACAAAATAGCTGGAATGTCGATCGCCCATGAGTGCGGTACCATCAAAATGACTTTTTCATCATTTTCGATGTGCTTCTGCAAAATATCTAAGCCGCGAATTTGGCAGCGTTGCTGTAACCACTTTGGAGAACGTAAGGTAAGTAGGCTAAAGCGGAAAAAGAATAAAGCGGCAGTGTAAAGCGTCTTTTCGATGAGTGCTTCACGCTCTTCAAAGGTTTTGTCTGGGAAACATAGCTCAAAGTTAACCCGAGCTCTGTGGGCTGGACCTTTGCGTGATTTAGCCAGTTTTTTTGCAATTGCTTTGGCTAGCCATTTTTGCACCCCTAATGGAAGAAGCGCCAACGGCATCGATAGTAGGGCGCCGAGCCAAGTTCCCCAGTATTTAGGCGCAAGAAAGTGACGCTCAAATTCAGGGTTATAAGCTTTTGGATCGAAATCATCACGTTGAACAGTCATGAAGTTTTAAGCACCTATTTTCGGAAGAGAGAACTGGAGACGTTTAGAAATGATACTCGTAAATGTATCAGAGTAAAGGTGGTAGAGGCTTCACTACCACCTTTGACAAGTATTAACGATTCTGAATCGCAAGGTATTCAGCAACACCCTCAGCTACCGTCTTGAATTCTACATCGCAGCCAGCAGCACGAAGCTTAGTAAGGTCAGCTTGAGTGAATTCTTGGTAAGCACCTTTTAGGTGTTCAGGGAACGGAATGGTTTGGATCTCCCCTTTGCTGTGATGTTTGATCACTGCTTTTGCCACTTCTTCGAATGATTCCGCATTGCCAGTGCCACAGTTAAAAATGCCTGAAACACCGCTTTCTAAGAACCATAGGTTCACTTTGCTCACGTCACCAACGTAGATAAAGTCACGCTTGAAGGATTCACTACCAGCAAACAATTTAGGGTTTTCGCCATCATTGATTTGGTTATTTAGGTGGAAGGCTACCGATGCCATGCTGCCTTTGTGATCTTCACGTGGGCCATACACATTGAAGTAGCGGAAACCTGTGATTTGAGAAAGCTGCTCGCCATGATCCTCTGCGTCTTTCCACAGACGGCGAACGTAGTTATCAAACTGCTGTTTTGAGTAGCCGTATACGTTAAGTGCCCCTTCGTATTCACGCTCCTCAACGAACGTTTCTGTCTCACCGTATGTCGCAGCTGATGATGCGTATAGGAATGGAATTTCACGATCTAGACAGTAATGAAGCAACTCTTTTGAGTACTCATAGTTGTTTAGCATCATGTACTTGCCGTCCCACTCAGTTGTCGCAGAACAAGCGCCTTCATGGAAGATTGCCTCGATAGGGCCGAAGTCATCACCCGCCATGATTTGCGTAAGGAAGTCATCACGATCCATGTAATCTGTGATATCAAGATCAACTAAGTTTTTAAACTTCTTGCCATTTTTTAGGTTGTCGACAACCAAAATATCGTTAATACCTGCTTCGTTCAGAGCTTTAACAATGTTGCTGCCGATCATGCCAGCACCACCAGTTACGATGATCATAAGACTTCCACCATAGATTAATATTTTCTCAGGAAGTTTAGCAGAGTTAAGGCTTTAGGTGTTAGAGGGAAGGTGTTGGCGTTAGATAAAGAAAAAGGAAGCCGAAGCTTCCTTTGTATAAGTAAGTTAATCTAAATCGTGGTTAGATTACTTTTCATCTGATGTATTCGGGCGTTGATACCACGGATTACGCGCATCTGTCAGCTCAATGAGGCTGTACTTACGACCTAGCTTCTGACCGCCATCGCGAGTCAATGGCTGCCAACTAAAGTTTGCACGGTTGTTACTTGGTTTCACAGTCATAATGTCGAATGGAATCGAAATGTAGAAGCCTTTGGTAAAGCTACCTTCGCCAAACTCTTCAGCAGAGAGGTCGGTAAATGAAGCAAACGCACCAGCGATCACGCCACTCTTGAACTGCTTAGATACATTCAATTGGGTGCCTACATCACCAGCTAAGAACTGACCCACATCAACTTGAATCATCAAGTCTTGTAGGAAGCTCCATTGTGGGTAGTAGTAACCTGATACAAAACCAGTAAAGCCTTTATCAATAACTCGGAATGGACGACCGTACTCTGGAACGTTTTGCCATTCTTCATCGTATACCCCAAAGTAACTTTGCGGGTCGCGCTGAGTAATTAAGTTAACATCTGCACCTATCGCCCAGTTTGCGTCTTTCGGTCGGTACAAGAACTCGGTACCCACACCCGCAAACATACTTTCTAGATAGCCAGCGTAGAATTGTTGGTCCATAGTATCTGAGTACTCTTGGAACCAAGTTAACTGCAGGTTAGACATGGTAACCGCGTGTTCATTCTGATAAGCACGGAACATTGTGCGTACACGAGGAACACTTGTGCCGTCTGGTGGTGTTACATAGTTAAACTTGTCGTAGTTATTGTACCAATCCCAGTACAACGAACCGCCGATTTCTAAATTGTCAGTTAACCAGTAAGATGCACTACCGCTTAATCCAACACTAAACAGGTAGAAATCTTCCGCATTCCCCAAGGTTTGAGCAAGCTTTGGTGCAAACCCCCAATCAAAACGCTCAAACCCATCGTAAGCAGGTTTGCCCTTAGGCTTATTGCTTGATGTAGACGTCGCATCTTCAATATTCGGGTTGATGTAGTTTACTTCAGCAAAGTC
The DNA here is from genome assembly GCF_030248375.1 of Vibrio sp. B181a. Taxonomy (NCBI): domain Bacteria; kingdom Pseudomonadati; phylum Pseudomonadota; class Gammaproteobacteria; order Vibrionales; family Vibrionaceae; genus Vibrio; species Vibrio sp. B181a. Next base: position 48,179 of record NZ_JAHGAD010000043.1, read on the forward strand.
ACGGTACTTATCTTTTGAGATAACCGTTTGATCGCCGAGCAAACCACGGCTGCGCTCATTGATGGTAAAAGTATCAATGTTGCTTGGCATCTCATTGTACAGAACCGCCGCTGCTTTCTCATGCGCTTCGCTGCGGTCGCGATACTTCTTCTGCTCACCAACAACGGAGACAGTGTTGTCTTCAACATAGAGTTGAGTGTTCTGGTAGCCAGCGATCTTATCAAGTTCTTCAGTGACTCGTTCCCAATCCACGTCGGACAATTGTTCAGGTTGTTTATCTTCCACTTCTGGTGTTGGTGTATCACGCCAGAAAGACGGCATTTCATTGAAGTTAGTATAAAGACTCACGCCAGCAACCAACGTGTCGCCGCGCTCATAACTCAAACGCAGATCTGCCATATTACCTAAACGGTAAAGCAAGCCGACGTTCCAAGGAGTATGTGGTGTCATGTCTGTGCTACCAAGTATTACAGGAAAATCTTTGCTATAGTCGTTACTGTCGTACTCAAGCTTGAAACGCAATGGAGCATGCAGTGTTTGATATTCCACACCACCAAAAAGAGCAGCTGGCCCTTTAAAAAAACGATCTGTATTTGTCGTCCCGCCTGTTGAAAGGTAGTCACTAGGTCGTTCACAAAAACTGTCGGACAGTTTACACGCCGGATTGCTAATATTGTCGCGCGTACCAAGGTAACCCCACCCCATACCCAAGGTAAAATCAAAAGTACCAAGGTTAGGGTTAGAATACCGTTTTGTTGCAGCGATAAACTCACCATCAAACAGCCCAGTGCCCGCAAAGTCACGAACACCAACTGAAAGTTCTGGTAAGTACTCGGACTCTTTCAGCAAGCGAACTTTAAAATCGATGCCTTTGTCGGTGTACTTGGTATCACCTGAGAAGCTCGGATCGCTACTGTATAAAAGATCGCTCACAATGGTGTAACGAATCGTTGTTTCTAGCCAAGGCATCACTTGCAGAGTCACGTTGTAAAATAGGTACTCATCGCTGCCAGTGACCGAAAAGTTAAACTCACCCTCAGATGCCATGCGGCCAGTTGGCATTTGCATTAAGCCTACGCCACCAAAGTCCATTTGCGATGGTTGCAGTGGTGGTGCTTCAAAAGGCATATCTTGAGCCCAAACCAACGCTGGACTCATTAAAGAAAGAGATAAACTGGTTCTTATCAGGTTCATATTTAATTCTTCGATGAGATTGGTTTACGTTGTGATAGCAGTTTGACTATGTCTTGATCCATTGGCGACTGCCCAAAATCGTCAAATGGGATGTAGACCATGGTCAAGGGCGGTAAATAATATTGTTTGGTTAACCAACTGCCATGATGCGGGGTAACAACCTCACCATTTGGATAGATTAAAATAGGCGGCTGAGCCAGTTCGCCAACCTCACTGCTTTTTATGTTATCGACCTGTTCATGTAGTGGGATACCAGCTTGATTTTTGATCGCATAAACCTTGTTCAAATTGCCCACATACAACACTTTTTCTGCTCGCACGGGTGAACTTAACGCGAACTGACCTTTTAAAAGCGGATTATCAAATTTATCCAAACGAACCTGATCAATATCGACGTCGGAAAGAATGCGGGGTGCGAACTCACTTTGCTGGATAAACTTGTAAAATGGATGGCCAACGAGGTTGTACTGAATCATTTGGTTCAACACGGCGTTTTTTAGAGTCAGACTCTCTTGTTGTGCCTGTTTTGAATCATCAAACAAAGTAATCGCGAGTGGATATTGTAAGATAAGGTTCTGCGTTTGTGCGAGTTTCAGGATGTTGTCTAAACGAGTTGGCTGTTCAAATCGTAAGGCTTTTCCCGTACCCGTTAACTCAACTTGTAACGGCGATAAACTTTGGTTTTGGGCTAAAGCAGGTACGGCGGTAATACCGACAACACCCATTAAGCTGCTTAGTAAAGAGAGCAGTCGCTTACTCATGATTTGCTGTATCCTTTCAAAATTGTCAATTCAACAGGCACCATCTTTGGACCTAAGTGCTGACGTGTTTTCACCACTTGCCCCTCACTGTCTACCCAATAGGTGTTCTCTACACTTTCTTCTAAGCTTGGAAAAGTTACGAGCTCGATATAAACGTCGGTTTCTGTCGATGAAATAGGAGTGGTTACCCTCTCTTTGCCTTGACGTGATCGCTCTACCTGCGCTTGAAAGCCGTAACGGTATTGCTCAGACCAATCGTAAGACAGCGCATATTGAATAGATGATTTTGAGTAAGCAGGTACGTCACCGTAGACACCAGCTAGGTTAGTGGTTTGCAATCCAATGGTTTTAACAATATGGCCATTCTCTGTTACCACCATCGCTTTATCGGCACTGACCCATTTGAGTTGGGTTTTTCCCGTTATTGGGTTTGACTCTGCAAAGGCGAGAACAACAAAGACTTGCTTTTGGCTGCCGATTTTTAGATAAGCGCTAGCATAAGGAACGGCTTCAATTTCTTCTGGTGTCAGTTCAACATCGATGTAATTGCCATAAGCTTCCTGAACGGTCGCCGAGACATCATTGAATTTCTGAGTACACCCAAAGGTGAGGCTTAGTACAGGTAAAACAACAAGTAAGCGCATCCATTTTTGCGATAGAAAAGTATTCATTATTCCCTCGTAAAAATAAAATCGCCCTGAAACAGTTCAGGGCGATTTATCTAGATCAACTTAGACGAATTAGTTCGTAGAAGTAGAAGTAGAAGTAGAAGTAGACGTTGAAGTTGAATCGCTGTCTGACGCTGCAACTGCTACTACAGTTACTGCTGCTGCCGCACCTACTGCTACTGCAGTTGTACCAGTTGCAGATGCTGATGCTGCACCAGCAGAACCTGCTTCTTCAGCTGCGAATGCAGTTGATGCGCTTAGAGCCATAAGAATAGCTAGAGCTGTGTTCTTCATTATTAATCCTTGTATTTCAGATTTTAAAACATCGATGTTTGGTCTGTTGTTTAGAACATACCTTTTGTCATTTTAGTTAAAAAACAATCAGCATGTAAATAGTTTCCTATGGAATTTTACCAACTTCTAAAGAATGCGTCTCATTGGAAAGACAATTTATTTGCAGGCGGTTTTAGTGTTTTTAACTAGAGCCCTTTGCAGTAATAAAGAAGCACTCGACAATAACCAACACTAACCCGTCAAGATCGAAGTAAGTAGTGAGTTGGCATTTGAGATAAGTATAACGTTACGCTTTGTGACACATAGACTAATGATGTCCAGAGTACCATTGCTCTCAAAAATAAGAATGCCCATTCTCAAACCTTAGAGTGAGCCCCCTTGCCGTTTTGCGCTAATCCATGCATAATTTGCCAGCTTTTATGCTGTGCTTTTCAAGTATGATTTTTTGATTTTCTTGTCACAAAAGCGATGCTTGAAAAAAAAGCACTTATATCAATAAGCCGAGCAACTCGGTAATCAGCGAACAGTGGCTACGCGTAATGCCGCAGGGCGGTAGCGTGAAAACGCACAAGCAAACAGACTAAAGAGTTAACAGACATTCACTGCGTGCGTCATTCATGTGCAGCGGTCAGTCAATACCCAAGGAACACTTACGTGATGAACAAACGACCATGGCTAGGGGCGTTGAGTGCAATCAGCTTAGGCTTGTGCTCATTTACGGCCTCAGCAGATTTTTATGCAGGTGCGTTAGTGAGCTACTCTAATGCCGAATACCACCACTCTTCTACTTCTTCCGTAACTGAAGGCAACCCTTTCCTTCTTCAAGCGCAAGCAGGCTACTTCTTTAACGATTATGTCGCGTTAGAAGCACGTTACGGCATCTCAGTACAGCGCGAAAGCGGACTTGCAGTAGACAGCTTAACAAGTGGCTTTGTTAAGTTGAACATGCCGGTTTCTGAACGTTTCGCACTTTACGGACTGGCAGGTTACTCCAGTGTTCAAATTGATCAACAGAACGTCGGTTCTAATAAAGATCAAGGTTTTAGCTTTGGTTTAGGTATGCATTATGCCTTAGATAAGCACAATGCGGTTGTTTTCGAGTTTGTTGACAATACATCAGAAGACCAAGTTCGCCTGAACGCCCTAACACTCGGCTTTCAGCACCGATTTTAATTAAAAGACCTAGTGCCTAGTTTTAGTAACTAGGATTTTTTAACTCTCGATTTAAATAGCGAATTATCATGCTTAAAGGATATTTCTCGATTGCCGCTTGTGTATTGGCAAGTGTTTTTGCGCCACTCAGTCATGCGCAAACTCCAACCCCGGAACAAATGCAAATGTTCCAAAGCCTACCTTCTGACCAACAACAAGCATTAGCAAGTAAGTACGGCATTTCTCTCCCTTCTGGCTCTTCTTCTCAGCCTAGTAACTATCAAAACCCTCAAGTGATTGTTCCTCGCCCAGAGGTGAGTAATGCCAATCAAACGGATACAATGGATTTAGCGAAAGAAGACGAAGAGTTAAAACGCTTCGGCTTGGATCTATTTGCGGGTTCACCAACAACATTTGCCCCAGTGAGCGATGTTCCTGTTCCAGCTGATTACACAGTCGGCGCCGGCGATGAAATTGTTATCCAGCTGTTTGGTAAAGAGAATACGACACACCGTTTGCGAGTAAATCGTGCGGGTACTATCAACTTTCCATCACTCGGTCCAGTTCAAGTGGCAGGCATGAGCTTTTCTGACGTTCGTGATTCACTAAACCAACGTGTAAAAGAGCAAATGATTGGCGTACGTAGTGATATTTCACTGGGTGAGATGCGCACCATGCAAGTGTTTGTTATGGGGGATGCTTACAAACCAGGTGCTTACACTGTCAGTGCGCTAACCACCATTTCTCAAGCTATTTATTACAGTGGAGGTTTTGGTGAGAGTGGTGCATTGCGTAACGTGCAGTTAAAGCGCAATGGTCAGGTGATTCGCAAGCTTGATATGTATGACCTATTGCTGAAAGGCGACGCGCACAACGATGTTCGACTGTTACCTGGCGATGTGGTCTTTATTGGTGCTGTTGGCAATACCATCGCTATTGATGGTGAGGTAAACCGCCCTGCAATCTATGAAGTGAAACCAGGTGAAACCTACAAACAAGCGATTCAAATGGCGGGTGGTTTTACTGCCAACGCTTACAGTGACCAAATTGAAGTCAAACGTTATGCAGCGAAGGGAGCTCGCGATGCGTTAACCCTGAACTTCAGCCAGTCAAACGATCAACAGATTAAAGTGAAAGATGGTGATGCCGTTAATGTACTGAAGAAGAGTGAAGAACTAACTCGTTACGTGCAAATTGAAGGTGATGTTCGCCATCCTGGCTTTATTGAATGGAATAGCGGCCTGCGTGTCGCTGATTTGTTCCAATCAGTAGATACGTCATTCAACTCCACTGCCGATGTTAACTATGCTGTTGTTGTTCGTGAGATTAATCCACAACGTGACATTGAGGTTTATCAAGTTAACCTCGCCAACGCGATTCTTTCTCCAAGCAGCGAAGATAACTTAAAGCTAAACTCACGCGACCGAGTGCTAGTGTTTAACCGATTCAACAATGAAGATCTGGATACGCTTGCAGATCAAGATACGGTGACGAAAGCGAAGACGCTTGAGCAAGCACAGTTTAAGGCCGAACTGGATCAACAAAAAGAGCAACAAGTTATGAGCTCTTCTGTTGCAATATCTTCAGCAACAGACAATATGTCTATGAGCCAATCTTCAACTGAAGAGTCAGAACAGCCGAAAATCATATTCCGTGGCAAAGAAATCACGAAAGAAGATTTTGATGCGTTGAAGCAAAACACTCGTCGAACTTTACTTGCTCCGGTACTTTTGCAGCTCCAGCAGCAATCTCGCTTAGGCTTAGCACCGCAAATCGCTGAAGTATTTGGTGAGGTCAAACACCCTGGTCGCTACCCACTTACGCCACGTATGTCGGTATCTACACTAATCGAAGCGGCGGGTGGCCTAACGTACAATGCATTTACCATTAATGCAGAGTTGGCTCGTACTGTGATTAGCAGCAAAGATGAACGTGCATCTATCGATGTAGAACGCATTGACTTACGTAAAGCGATTCAGGGAAGCACAGCAGATGATGCAATCCTTGTTGGCCGTGACCGTCTAAATATTCTTGAAAAACCGAATGTTAAACTACAAAGCACAGTAACTCTGCAAGGCGAAGTTCGTTTCCCTGGCACGTACACGGTTCGTCAAGGGGAGACCTTAGGCGAGTTACTTGAGCGTGCTGGTGGCTTGACGGAATTTGCTCACCCTCAAGGTGCGATCTTCACTCGTGAAGCGCTTCGTCTACAAGAGCAGAAGTTATTAAATCAATACGCTGCGGATATGCGCGCCGAAACCGCTAAGAAGACCTTCCGTGCAGACAGTAATTTAGGCTCGGTTATTTCTGACCCAGAAAAAACTTTGGCGTTTGTAGAAGAAGCAAGTAAGAGCAAAGCGCTTGGTCGCATGGTTGTGCAGCTTAATCGCATCTTGAAAGATGAGCGCTCAGCTGACTTTATGTTAGAAGACGGCGACTTCTTATTTGTGCCGACATACCGTAATACGGTTTCAATCATGGGCGAAGTTCAGGTGCCAATTACGTATTTGTTGGATAACAAGCTAGACGTAAATGACTACCTAAACAAAGCCGGTGGCGCTAAGAAGCAAGCGGATGAAGACCGTATATTCGTTGTACGCGCAGACGGTTCGGTGTACAAACCAACGTCAGGCTACTGGTTCGGTAACAATAATGAAGAGCTAAAAGCGGGCGATACCATTGTTGTACCAATTGATACTGACTACCGTGACGCACTAAGTACGTGGACAGCTGCAACACAGATTCTATACCAAACTGGTGTAGCGATTAATGCGCTGAAGTAAGGTAAATATAAAAGTCATAACGGATGCTTACAGTATACGTTGTGACTATTTATGTTGGTAATGCACAGAGTCGTTAGTATTTATCGTAAATAAATAAGTGAATCAGAATGCCATCAAAAACAGATAACTCACATTTTCCAACGTTTCAATACCCAATGATCGAGAATGAAATTGATTTAAGTGAAGTATTGTCAGCTATTTGGAGAGGTAAGTGGATTGTTGTTATAACAACCATTTTATTTGCCATATTGTCAGTGTTGTATGCTATCAATAAACCAAACATCTACCGTGCAGATGTGCTTTTGGCTCCTGCAGATAGCTCCGGAGGCAATGCAATTTCAAAAATGGCAGGACAGTTAGGAGGGTTGGCTTCAATTGCTGGTGTTAATCTCGGTGGTACCGAAGCTAATCAAACAGAATTAGCGGTTCAAGTTCTTCAGTCTCGCCTTTTTATTGATAAGTTTATAACTAATCATGACCTGTTGGTTCCGATTATGGGATCGACTGGTTGGAATATGGCAACAAATGAGCTACTAATTGATGAGAGTGTTTTTGACTCTTCAGAAAATGCTTGGGTTCGAGAACCTCAGGGGTTGAGAGGCAAGGAGCCAAGCTCACAAGAAGCATATGAAGTCTTTATGGAGGAGAACCTATCTTTGCATCAAGATAAAGATACTGGCTTTTATCGTTTATCCATAATGCATTATTCTCCTTTCCTTGCACAAGAATGGGCCAACTTACTTGTTACGGAACTCAATGATGAAATGCGTTTACGCGCTATTTCTGATGCTAATAAAAATCTAAAGTACTTAAAAGAACAACTCCAAAATACTTCTGTGTCGGAAATGCAATCTACTTTTTACTCTTTAATAGAAGAGCAAACAAAAAGTTTAATGTTAGCAAAAACACAAGATGAATTTTCTTTTAAGGTTATAGATCCTGCAGTCGCTCCAGAAATTAAAGCTCAGCCTAAACGTGCGTTAATATGCATTCTTGGAACCATACTGGGTACGATTTTAGGTATAACTATAGTGTTAATCATGTTTGCCTATAAAAAGAATGAGAAATCAGATTCAAACGAATAATATTTTAAGGAAAGACAGTGAAAATAATGGTTACTGGAGGGGCGGGCTTTATTGGCTCAGCTGTGGTTCGTCATATCATTGCCAATACTACAGATAGCGTGGTGAACGTTGATAAACTCACCTATGCTGGCAACCTAGAATCTCTTAATGAAATAAAAAATGATGAACGCTATGCATTCGAGCAAGTCGATATTTGCAATCGCTCTGAGCTTGAGCGCGTATTTGTACAGCACCAACCTGATGCCGTGATGCATCTGGCTGCAGAGTCTCATGTTGATCGTTCTATTGATGGACCTGCTGCATTCATTGAAACTAACATAGTTGGTACCTATGTATTGCTTGAAGCAACGCGAGCGTACTGGAACACTCTCGATCGTGATGCAAAAAAGACATTTCGTTTCCATCACATTTCTACAGATGAAGTGTATGGTGATTTAGAAGATACAGACGATCTATTCACAGAAGAGACGTGTTATGAGCCTTCAAGCCCTTACTCTGCATCCAAAGCGTCTAGCGATCATCTGGTACGAGCGTGGCTACGCACATATGGTTTACCAGCTATTGTGACTAACTGCTCAAACAACTATGGACCTTATCACTTCCCTGAAAAGCTCATTCCGCTGATGATATTAAATGCTCTAGAAGGGAAAGCGTTGCCTGTTTATGGTGATGGCATGCAAATCCGTGATTGGTTGTTTGTAGAAGATCACGCCCGTGCACTCTACAAGGTGGTAACCGAAGGCGCGGTAGGTGAGACTTATAACATTGGAGGCCATAACGAAAAAGCCAACATTGAAGTGGTGAAAACCATTTGTGACTTGTTAGAAGAATTGGTGCCAAATAAACCACAAGGTGTTGAGCAATATCTTGGTCTCATTACTTATGTGACGGATCGCCCTGGTCACGATGTTCGCTATGCGATTGATGCGTCAAAAATTGAGCGTGAACTTGGGTGGAAGCCAGAGGAAACGTTTGAATCAGGTATTCGTAAAACCGTGGAATGGTATTTGAACAATCAAGAATGGTGGTCTCGAGTCCTTGACGGTTCCTATTCTCGTGAACGTCTTGGTGCAAAGTAAGTACCATAGCCTTTATCCATTGTTTTGGTTCTTAGCTCTAGGTTTCCAGAGAGCTTAGGACCTACTAACCTAGGACCTAGAATACATGAAAGGTATTATTCTCGCTGGTGGTTCAGGCACTCGCCTTTACCCTATAACTCGAGGTGTATCAAAACAGTTACTTCCAGTTTACGATAAGCCAATGATTTACTATCCACTTTCAGTGCTTATGCTTGCGGGTATTCGAGAAATTCTGATCATCACCACACCTGAAGACCAAGACAGTTTTAAGCGTTTACTCGGAGATGGAGGGGATTTTGGAATAGAGTTGCACTACGCGATTCAGCCTAGCCCTAATGGTTTAGCAGAAGCGTTTATCATTGGTGAAGAATTTATCGGTGATGACTCAGTATGTTTAGTGCTTGGTGACAACATCTTTTATGGGCAAGGTTTTACGCCTATTTTGCAACGCGCCGCGAAAAGAGATTTGGGGGCAACCGTATTTGGTTATCAAGTAAAAGATCCTGAACGTTTCGGTGTAGTGGAGTTTGATGCCAATATGAAGGCAATTTCCATTGAGGAAAAACCAATTAATCCTAAGTCCAATTATGCAGTTACTGGCCTGTATTTTTATGATAACGACGTGGTTGAAATGGCCAAGAAAGTGAAACCTTCTGAACGTGGGGAGTTGGAAATCACGACTTTGAATGAGATGTACTTGAACGATGGCTTGTTGAATGTTGAGTTATTGGGCCGAGGCTTTGCTTGGCTAGACACTGGTACGCATGCCAGCTTACATGAGGCATCTTCATTTGTTGAAACCATTGAAAATGTTCAGGGCTTGAAAGTGGCTTGCTTAGAAGAGATAGCATGGCGTCAAGGGTGGTTGTCGAATGAACAACTAACTAAAGCTGGCTGCGGCTTGGCAAAAAATGAATATGGCCAGTACCTATTAGCATTGTTGGAAGAATAAATGAAAAAGCTCATTCGTAAGATTGATTTTCCAGTTATTGGTGATGAAAGGGGAAGTCTTGTTGCTTTAGAAGCAAACAAACTTATTCCTTTTGACATTAAACGTGTTTATTACTTATTCGGCATGCAGCCTGATTTACCGCGTGGCTTTCATGCACATAAAGCACTCGTTCAAGTTGCGATTTGTTTAAAAGGTAGTTGCAATATTGTGATGGATAACGGTAATGAAAAAAAAATTGTTAGATTAAATTCACCTAACCAGGGATTAGTAATTGATGTAATGCAGTGGCATGAAATGAGTGATTTTTCTGAAGATTGCGTATTGTTAGTGCTTGCTAGTGATGTATATGATGAGAGTGATTATATCCGGAATTATGATGTTTTTCTTAGAGAGATCGAACTATGAAAATTCATCCACTAAGCGATGTTTCTACTTCAAAAATAGGACAGGGAACAACAATATGGCAATTTTCTGTGGTTCTTTCTGGTGCCCAAATAGGCGAAAATTGTAATTTATGCGCTCATACCTTTGTCGAAAATAATGTGGTTCTTGGTGATCGGGTTACGGTTAAAAGTGGCGTTTATCTTTGGGACGGTATTGTCTTAGAAGATGATGTGTTTATTGGTCCTTGCGTCGCATTCACGAATGACAAGTTTCCACGATCAAAACAGTACCCAGAGTCATTTTCGAAAATCCATATCCAGAAAGGCGCATCTATCGGAGCGAATGCAACTATATTACCTGGTATTACCATTGGAGAAAATGCAATGGTAGGTGCTGGCTCTGTCGTTACTAAAGATGTGCCCGCGATGGCAGTTGTTGTTGGCAATCCAGCAAAAATAATTAGATATATTGAGGCTTAGAATAGCGTGATTCCATTTCTAGATTTAAAAAGCATTAATCAGCAATACCAAAACGAACTAAAAGAAGCATGTTCCCGTGTGATTGATTCCGGTTGGTACATTATGGGTAATGAACTAGCACAATTTGAGTCTGAATTTACTGAATATTGTGAAACTAAACATGCTATTGGTGTTGCGAATGGTTTGGATGCACTAATTTTAGTTCTTCGTGCATGGAAAGAGATGGGCAAGCTAGTGGAAGGTGATGAGGTTATCGTTCCTGCTAACACCTATATTGCAAGTATCCTAGCAATCACCGAAAATAAATTAGTGCCAGTCTTAGTCGAGCCAGATCTTAATACTTACAACTTAACGCAAGAAAGCATTGAGGCTGCTATAACACAAAAAACAAAGGCAATTTTACCTGTTCACCTATACGGCTTGATTTCACCAATGCCGGAGATTATGTACATCGCTAAACAACATAATTTATTGGTGCTAGAAGACTGCGCTCAATCTCACGGCGCGATAATTAATGGGAAGAAAGCTGGAAACTGGGGCGATGCAGCTGGCTTTAGCTTCTACCCAGGAAAAAATCTAGGTGCATTAGGCGATGCTGGTGCTATCACAACTAATGATGATGAGTTGGCACAAACTCTGAGAGCGTTACGTAATTACGGTTCTCATAAGAAATATGAGAATTTATATCAAGGTGTAAATAGTCGTTTAGATGAAATTCAAGCAGCAATGTTGCGGGTAAAGCTTCACCATCTAGATGCTGAAACTCGTTGTCGTCAAGAAATTGCCAGACGTTATAGAGAAGAAATCAACAATCCATTAGTCGTCTTGCCTAAAGTTAAAAATGAAGCAGAGCATGTATGGCATCTGTTTGTTGTTCGTTGTGAACAACGTGAGGCACTGCAAACTTGGCTTTCTCAAAATGATGTTCAAACACTGATTCATTATCCAATACCGCCGCATAAGCAAATCGCTTACTGTGAGTTGAATCATTTATCAAAGCCAATTGCTGAAATGATCCATCAACAAGTGCTCTCATTGCCACTGGATCCAACAATGGATAACGAATCAGTAACTCAAGTCATTCAATTGGTTAATGAGTTCAAGGCGTGAAGCGATTACTCAAAGTCACCGCGATGACGGGGTTATTAACCCTGATTAAAATGGCAATGGGATTTGTTATTGCGAAAGTAGTGGCAATTTACACTGGCCCAACAGGCATGGCGATGTTGGGTCAAGTACAAAGTATGGTTGGGAGTTTAAACGGACTCATTAACGCACCTGCAGGTAGCGGTGTGGTGCGCTTTACCGCTGAACATAAAGAAAGTGGTTTTGCTGCCTGTTCGCCGTGGTGGCGAGCGTCAATACAGTGGATTCTTATTATATCAGCGATTGCTATACCCGCGGGGTTGTTACTTGCTGACAATATCGCGATGTGGTTATTTCAAGACCCTAGATTAGAGTGGGTGGTAATGGCTACCGTTTGCGTACTGCCATTATCCGCCATTGGAACGTTATGTAATTCTGTGATTAATGGACAACAGTTGTACCGCCGTTATGTTGGTCTTGGAATGCTCTCTGCATTGATATCCGGTGGCGTAATGTTGGTAATGATTGCCATATATAATATTCAAGGCGCATTGTTGGCATCTGCTGTTCAGTCCGCTTTAATTGGCCTCGTGATGTTAATTGCCAATTTGAGACAGCCTTGGTTGAGGTTGTCTTATTGGTGGGGGAAAACCGACACAAAAGCCCGCAAAGCGATCGGTGGTTATATGCTGATGGCTATTACTAGCGCATTAACCGTACCGATATCATTAATGTTGGTGCGAAGCATCTTAATCGAGCAAGTAGGTTGGGATGCTACTGGCCAGTGGCAAGCGGTATGGAAGATCTCCGAAGTTTACTTGGGAGTGATTACAATGGCACTCGGTACTTATTACTTGCCGCGTCTATCATCACTAAAAGGCGTAGACGCTATTGTTAACGAAATAAATAAAACGACACGCATAATAATTCCTCTTGTTGCTATTATGGCCTTGGGTGTGTATTTAATGCGCGATATCGCTATTTCTTTGTTATTTACCGAAGCATTTCGCAGCGCACGTGAGCTTTTTGCCATCCAATTAGCTGGTGATGTAATCAAAATTGCTAGCTGGTTGTATGCCTACCCAATGCTCTCTAGTGGAGCAACAAAATGGTTTGTGGGTACTGAAATAGTATTTTCCTTATTGTTCGTCGCCTTCAGTTATGCTTTTGTTTCATATGTAGGTCTGAAAGGTGCACCAATTGCCTATGCGGTTAATTATTCTATATGTTTCATCTTTGTTTTTCTAAATGTAAAAAAATTCGCCCGTTAATTACGTTCAAGTTTCGTACTTGGCGTTTTAATCTGTTGTATAAATTAGGGTTATTACCGAATGTAACTTGTTTAGGCAAGGTAAAGGTGGTTCAGAATCTAAATATTCAGGGAAAAGGCAGGTTGATTTTTAATGACGGTCTTATGGTAGGAGTATATCCATCACCAAATTTATATCACGGTGAATTCTATTTAGAAGCAAGGCACATTGGAGCGAAGATCGAAATAGGGAGAAGGGTCTTTATTAATAACAGCGCTGTAATCATAGCAGATAAAAGTAGCATTACTATTGGTGATGACACTTTAATTGGACCTAACTTTATTTGTTTCGATAGTAATTTTCATCCACTAAATGCAAAAAAAAGATTGAGCCAAGATTATCAATGCAAACCGGTTTCAATTGGTCAAAATGTGTTTATAGGTGCCAATGTTACGATTTTACAAGGTGTAACCATTGGAGATAATAGTGTGATTGGTGCTGGTGCAGTGATTACATGCGATGTCCCTGAGAATAAAATTGTTAAAGTAGGGGCTGCTCTAGAATTTTTAGATTTAAATTGAGTTAATAATGACCTTTATTGATAAGAAACAGATGATTACGGTTGCGGTAATCACTTATAATTCATCTGGGACAGTAATAGAAACCTTAGATAGTATCCTTGAACAAAGCTACGGTCCTGAAAATATCGAGCTAATTATATCAGATGATAGTTCTATTGATGACACTGTTATTGTTATAAGACGATGGCTTCATATAAATGAAAAGAAATTTCATTCTGTAAAACTATTCTTAAATAAAATAAATCAAGGCATTTCTAAAAATTGTAATGTAGCTTGGAGAGCTGCTAGTTGCCAATGGATAAAAACTATTGCGGGTGATGATATTCTTTATCCAAATTGTATATTGGATAACGTTGAATACATAGATGTTAATAAAAACGTTGCGGCAGTATTCTCGAGAATGAACTATTTTAGAGTTGACAACTCTGGACTGAAAGAAAAAATATGCATCTTACCAAAAGAAAGTGAATGTTATTTTTTTGAGCTTACTGCTAAAATGCAATTTAAATATTTACAGAGGTGGGGGGTTTGTGGTGCTCCATCTGCATTTTTGAATCTAGCTGTGTTAAGAGATATTGGCTACGCGGATGAAAGGTTTCCTATGATGGAGGATCATCCTTTATGGTTTAAATTGACAATGAAAGGTTATAGACTTTCGTTATTAGATAAAGTTACAGTCGGCTATCGCAGCAGTGAAAGTGTAAGCTTCTCCCAAAGTAAGTTAATCAGTGAAAGTTTTATTAAACAAATGATGCGTGTTGATGAGCTTTTAATTATTCCTGTTTTATCAAAGGGCCAGATAATGTTAAAGTATAGAAAACTACTTTGGCCTAGATTGGTATTAATTGTCTCTAGATTATTCAGTAATAAAGTGAGTTTTTTTTCACGCTCCTTACTATTTATCGCGTTATTGTTTAAACCTGGTTACGTAACGAAGAAGCTGAAGGATTATATTAGGTTATGATAACTTTTATATTTCTTATATTAGGGGGTGTTTAAATGAAACTATCGATTGTTGTACCTGTTTATAATGTTGAAAAGTACATTGAACAATGCTTAGCGAGCCTGGATGCTTTCTTTGATGAAGATATAGAAATAATAATAATTAATGATGGTTCTACTGATGAGTCACTTGAGATTATACACGGTATTAATTTCAAAAATAAAGTGAAAATTATAACTCAAGCAAACCAGGGACTTAGCGCAGCTAGGAATAAAGGAATAGAACTTGCAACTGGTGAGTATATTAGTTTTCTTGATTCAGACGATTTTGTTACTAACGATTATTTGAGCTGTATAAAAGACAATCTTGGCAATAGTAACTTCGATATTTTGTCCTTTGGTTGCTTAACTTGTGATGAGAATGGTGAAAATATTTCTAACTGGGGGAATGAAGTCGTTGGCGACTATCACTCTCTAAATACTAATGATGTGAATATCCTTGAGAGGTATTTCTTATGTTCTCAATGGTATGCCTGGAAGTTTGTGTTTAAGCGTGAAATATTTAAAAACTCAAAATTTCCAGAAGGAAAGCGTTTTGAAGATCTTCTGACGATTCCTAAAATCATATCCAAGCAAAGTGAAATCAAGTTTGTTAATGATCGTATTGTAGTTTATCGAAGACGAGCTACGTCTATTACTAATAACGTTCGTGAGTCTGATATAGATGATATAGCTGATTATTTTATTGGCATTAACTTTGAAAATAAAAACTTGGAAAAGATACACAAAATAAAGACATACATGCTTTTGTGCTCCATGGTGTTTAAATTTGGGGATAAGTCAAAAATAACTGTTCTGAAAAATACCTCTTTAACGCTTGATTCCAAATTTTATGGTTTGAAAGCTATGCTATATAAGGAATTTCCATATCTTTCATTTTACCTTGTTAAACTTAGGAATGCTTTTACTCGATGAAACTCTACCTGCTAATAAATGACTTAGCTAAGGTTGGTGGTTTGCGAACGGTTTCCATTAACTTGTCAAAAGCATTGATTGAAAAAGGATATGATGTATCAATTATATCCGCAGTCGATCATCAACCGCGGTGTAGTGATGTTAAAGTCGCTACGTTTGGCCTACCAAAACTACATGGTTTAAGTAAGCTTGAAAAGCTTTTCTGGTATATTCGTTGTTTTTTTAAATTCAATCGGTTCTCAAAGGGAAGAAATAACGATATTTTTATTGGAATAGGAACTATCATGAATCTAATGATGTTTTCTAAGTCTTCTCAAGTGATTGCTACAGAGCACACAGCATACAAAAATAATAGCCCAATAGTCCAGTGGATTAGAAAACTTGCTTATTCTAGGTATAAAAAAATAGTGTTGTTGACTCAACGTGATAAGCACTATTATGAAAAATTAAATAGTCATCTCGCTGTTATTCCAAACTTTATTGATGATGTAAGGATGGTTGACTATTGTTTAGATAGCCATAGAGTATTGTTTGTTGGAATGCTATCAAAAGTTAAGGGAAGCGACTATTTATTAGAAATTATTAAAAAATCAGTGTCGCGTAATGCTAACATCCACTTTGATATCGTAGGCGATGGCCCAGACCTAGCTGCTTTTTCAGAAGCGATTGAGTCACTATCGATTGGAAGCCGTGTGACGGTTCATGGCAGATTGAATAATGTGACAGGTCTATATCAAAATGCGGGGGTGTTTATTCTCACCTCTCGTAATGAAGGCTTCCCGATGGTTCTTCTGGAAGCTCAGAGCCATGGCCTACCTGTTGTATCATTCGATTGTGAAACGGGACCATCAGAGATGATTCAACATGGCTATAACGGTTATTTAGTTGATACGTTTGATACTGAAGCGTTCTCAGAACATCTAGTTGATCTATTTGAGGACCGTTCCTTACGTAATGTAATGTCTAAGAATAGTTCGCGGAATGTGAAAAAATTCACTAAGAATGAAGTGATCAGGTTGTGGGATGAAGTCCTTAAACAATAGTGTGCAGTTTATACTTAATAAAGCAAACTTCATATACATTTCAATCATAATATTTTTGTTTGTATTTAATCCGTATCTATTTAATTCAAATGGAGCGGTTATATTTGCTTTTATTCTTTCTTTAATATATGTTAGGAATGAAACTGTAAATATATTTTTCTATTTTATTAAGAGAAAGGAAAACCTTGCTCTATTAGCATTATTTACGATACCATATATATATGCATTATATGGAACAGTAATCGATGACGATTATGATTTTTCTAAATTGCAAAAGATAATAAAGTTTTCCTTCATATTTATATGTGCAATGTGGTATAGCTCTATTATCATTTATCAAGCTAAGCATAGTGTGCAAAGATATCTTAATTCAATTGTTATATTACAGTTGATTATCGTTATACTTTGCTTGATTAGTCCAGACTTTACTGAGTTAATACGCGGTATGAATGATCCGTCTGCGTTAGAGAAACTTTCAGACTATGGCGCTTATCGCGGGGTTTCTTGGGCTGCAAATGCGTTCTTTGGTCTTGCTGTTATTCTATCATTTATTATTTTAAATTGGATGGTCGATAGTTACGAAAAAGGTCAACGAAGTGTATTTATTTATTTGTTTCTTTTCCTTACTCTCATTGTTTTTACGGTTACCGCTCGTACTACATTTCTTGCTATTATTTTCTTTTTGACATATTTATTCTTTAGGATGTCAGTAAATAGTAAATTTGTGTTATTAAAGATAACATCTTTCGTTATTCTGTTTTTTGTAAGTTTATCTTTTATTCTATATTATTGCTTCCCTGACTTAGTTGAGTTGATATTGTCAATCATGAATAGATCGTTGGAATTTGTTTTTAATTATATTAAGTACGGTTCTTTTAGCTCGGGTTCAACTGATATACTTCAATCAATGTATTTCCCTGTAGATAAATTCACATTGATGTTTGGTGATTATCGCTATATGGATGGTAGTTCATACTATATGGATACAGATGCTGGGTATATGAGGAATGTACTATACTGGGGTATCGTTGGAATGTTTTTGAATTTTATGTTCGCTTTTCTAATTAACTATCGAATATATGGTGGTTTGAATTATCGATTTGCGTTTTTTAGCATGTTTCTTTTTGTTCTCCATATAAAGGGTGAAGTTGTAAGTCATGAGAATATGTTATACTCCGCACTTTTTTTAATGTATTGTTCATCAGTGTATAATCAGGATTTAATCAAGCATGAAAAATCAAAGACGAACGGATAATGTACTATCTCTCGATCCGATGTATTCAACATTGCATGCTCGTATAGCTGATGAATATCAAGGTAAGAAATTTGCTATTCTCAGCTCTTTTGGGTTAAAGCATTATTTGCCAGGGTTTGAATCTTACTATATTGAAAGACAGCTTCAGTCTAAGGACATCATCATTTCTCAAACTGATCTTGACGTCGTTAAGTCAATGGATAGCCATTTCTCTGCGCTCGCAAGAAAAGTTGAGAAACGCGAGCTGACAAGCGATGAGTTGGAGTACATGGCTAAGTTCTATGTATTTTTAAAGCAATTTGTTGTCAATAATGATATCAAGGTTGTTTTACTTCATAATGATTTAAGATGGCAACATTCTATCGCTGTTTTTGTGTGTCGCGAGCTTTCAATCAATTATTTGGTCACGGAGCAAGGCTTGTTCCGACCTCACACTACAGTAGTGGATTCTTTTGGTGTGAATGCTTACTCTAATGTAAAAAATGACTATCAAGAATTTCTTGATAAAGGTGAAGACCTTAACCGTTACATTACAAATGATATTGTTACTAGTTCTCATGACTCATGGTACTCATATATTAACTTTTTTAGATATTTAATATTTTCAAAAGTCGGTAAATTTTTAGGGACAGAAGCAAGAATCGTTCACAAGCGGCATACACTCAGTGAGTATGTGAAAAGGTTTTATTTCCATCGAATAAATCCCTTACTTTCAAAAAAAACACCATCGGATGGTGACGTCCTATTTGGTAATACAAAGGAACTGATTTTTGTTCCTTTGCAACTAGAACTTGATACTCAGTTGCTTATCCACAGTGATTTCTCGTCTAATCAAGAGGTCATAAATATTATTGAAACTGCATTTAATGATGCGGGCTTACGTAATAAATATGAGTTGGTATTCAAGAAACACCCCAACGACCAACTAGAGTATAACTTTTCGAGTTTTTCAAAGCTTACTAATGTAGCCATCACAACTGAACTTTTAAAAAACGTATCATTAGTGCTTTCTGTTAACTCGAGTGCATTATTACAAGTCTTATCTACACCTACACCGGTCATCACTCTTGGTCGGTCTATCTATGATGTTCCGGGAGTCGCATTCCATTCAAATGGAAAGGATTTAGTCTCAGATATTAAAAACCAATTAAGTACAATTGTAGATATAGATAGACGGTATCATTATGTGGATTATTTAAAGTATGTATATTCAATACAAGGTGCAGGAAATTCATTTTCCAAATCTCAAATAGAAAAAATTATTAATAAATTAACTAGGAATTAAAATAGATGTTTCTAATCGCAGGTCCATGTGTCATTGAATCAGAGAGTTTGGTTTTAGATACTTTTTCTCATTTAAAGGAAATTACTGATAAGCTTGGAATCGAGTACATTGCTAAGTCATCATTTACTAAAGCGAACCGTTCATCAGTAAACGCTTTTACTGGTCCTGGTATTGATGAAGGTCTAAAAATTCTTCAGAAAGCAAAGGATCAATTAGGAGTGAAGGTCTTGACTGATGTTCATGAGGATACTCCTCTAGATGAAGTTGCATCAGTCGTCGACGTTTTACAAACACCGGCTTTTCTCGTTCGTCAAACGAGCTTTATTCAAAGAGTTGCTTCTTTTGGTAAACCCGTGAATGTAAAAAAAGGACAGTGGATGCATCCATCGGATATGGCTCCAGTAGTGGAAAAATGCCGTGCCGTCGGTAACGATGACATTTGGTTATGTGATCGTGGTACGAGCTTTGGCTTTGGACAGCTAATTAACTACATGCCAGGCCTAACTATAATGAAAGAGACTGGTTGCAAGGTAGTGATGGATGCGACTCATAGTGTTCAGATGCCAGGCACACTTAATGGCTCAACTGGAGGGAACCGCTTTCACGTCCCAGCTATTGCTCGAGCAGCTGTAGCCGTAGGTATTGATGGTTTGTTTATGGAAACCCACCCAGACCCAGATCGTGCTTTGTGCGATGGTCCAAATATGCTTGCATTAAAGCATATGGAAGAATTGTTAGAAACACTTTTGGAAATTGAT
Source organism: Vibrio sp. B181a (assembly GCF_030248375.1). Taxonomy (NCBI): domain Bacteria; kingdom Pseudomonadati; phylum Pseudomonadota; class Gammaproteobacteria; order Vibrionales; family Vibrionaceae; genus Vibrio; species Vibrio sp. B181a. Next base: position 68,185 of record NZ_JAHGAD010000043.1, read on the forward strand.
GAGGTCGTTAGTAAACGTCCTAAAATCGAAACAAGGTTCTAGCATCTTCACAGCCCTAGTCAATCTATTATTCATATCTAAAGAAAGAGTATATTTTGAATACAGTTAAAATAGTTATTCCTGCTCGATATGGCTCATCTAGACTTACCGGTAAGCCATTGCTCGAAATAAATGATAAGCCAATATTTTGGCATGTCTTTCAGCGCTGTCTTGAGGCTGGTTTTGACTCCCGAGATATAATACTAGCGACTGATGATATTCGAATATTTGAGAAGGCTTCGGATTTGAATATTCCAGTTTTGATGACCTCTCGTGAGCATGAAAGTGGTACTGATAGAATTTTTGAGGTAGCGACCTCACAAGGTTGGAACAAGCAAGATATTATTATTAATGTTCAGGGCGATGAGCCGCTAGTTGATCCTGAATTGATTCGTCAATTATCATTATTTGCACGTAAATATACTGAATTCGAAATAACAACAGCTGTTGTGCCTATTGTGCATAGTGATGACTTCAATAACCCTAATGTTGTCAAAGCAGTCATGGGGCTAAATCATCGCGCTCTCTATTTTACACGCTCAAACTCCCCCTATAACAGAGAGCTATCTTCGGATCTTTCATTAGCTTTTCGTCATGTTGGCATTTATGCCTATACGGTTGATGCTCTAGACGCATTTTGCTCATTCGACGAAGCGCCTCTAGAGGCTTATGAGAAGCTCGAGCAGTTAAGAGCTCTTTCAAATGGAATGGCAATTGGTGCTTGTTATTTCGAGGGAGAACTTGCTCACGGAGTAGATACTTGGGATGACTATTTAATTATCAAGAATAAAATGGAAAAGGCTTAATGGATATCATAAAAATTGCTAAGGACGTAATTCAGACAGAAGTAGATGGACTCATTCATATGGGGTCTCGCATCGATAATAGTTTTATCCAAGCGGTAAATGCTATTCTCACTACTCGTGGGCGTACTATTATTTGTGGAATGGGTAAATCTGGTATTATCGGGAAAAAAATTGCTGCATCTTTCGCAAGTACAGGCACGCCTAGTTTCTTTATGCATCCAGGTGAGGCTTTTCACGGTGATTTAGGGATGGTCAAGCCTGAAGATGTCTTTATTGCAATATCTAACTCAGGTGAAACGGATGAAGTACTAAAACTACTCCCATTTTTAAGAGATAATGGAAACTATGTTATAGCGCTTACTGGCAAAAGTGGATCCACATTAGCAAAAAATGCCCATTGTCATTTGGATATAGCCGTTCCCAAAGAGGCTTGTCCGCACCAATTAGCTCCAACGTCCTCGACTACAGCTACGTTGGTTATGGGAGATGCATTGACTGTTGCATTAATGGAATCTAGAGAGTTTCTTCCAGAAAACTTTGCCCGATTTCATCCTGGAGGGAGTTTAGGAAGACGTCTTTTATCCAGAGTTGAAGATGAAATGGTGTCTGAGTTTCCACTAGTCAAAGAAAATGCTGACTTTACTTCCGTTGTGCACTCAATTTCTGATGGAAAGTTAGGGTTGGTGCTAGTTGAAGTTGACCAAGGTTTAGCTATCATCACGGACGGCGATGTTCGAAAAGCAATGAATGCTAACGGTAAACAAGTTTTTGATTTAAAAGCCAGTGACATTCTAACCTTAAATCCAGCTAAAATTTCTGGTTCGGCGAGCACTCAAAGTGCCTATGAACTGATGGAAAACAAAAGGATAACGTCACTCGTCGTTGTCGAAGATGAGAGAGTTATAGGGATTTTAAAAAAATAAAAAAAGTCCAGAAGGGTACCCTTCTGGACTTTTTTAAGCTTTTACCGTTTTTCTCGCATTTATCCAACTTCTGATGTAGCTCGTGATTTTCCAAATGTATGCCAAAATAATCGAGTAGATAATGAAGCATCCAATAAACGTGTAAAACATCACGGCTTCTGAAATATCTGCAACCTCACCATAAATACCAAATGCTGCGTACAAAGTAGCAATACCACAGATAGCAATTAACGTTTGTTTTGAGCTAAGACCTAAACGTTGGAAGATATGATGCAAGTGCTCTCGGTCCGGCTTGAATGGCGAGTCACCACGACGAACACGGCGAATCATAATTGCAGCCATGTCCATCAGCGGAACAGCAATCAACCACAGCGCAGTTACTGGTCTCATCAACGGTTTGCTCTCGGCTTGACTAACACCTAGCAATAGCCAAATCACTGTAAAGCCAATCATCATGCTGCCAGCATCACCCATGAATACTTTTCTTTCACGGCCAAGAATGCCAAGGTTCATAAAAATATAAGGCAGCATAGCGACGATGATAACCACACACAAATAAGCCAATCCATGTTGAGAGTCGACTTGCAGCAAGTAAGCTAATGCACTAAACGTCACAATAGATAACCCACCAAGCAACCCGTCAATGCCATCTACCATATTAAAGGCATTAATTGCCCCTATAACTGCCAGTACAGTAACTACCACTCCACTCCAGCCTAATGATATCTCTCCGAAGCCGAACATATTACCTAAGGTATGTAGCTCAATACCAGCAACGTGAATCATGATCAGAGATAGCGCTGCTTGGATCCCCATACGAATTTTGAAGCTAAGGTCAACCTTGTCATCAATAGCGCCAATAAAGGTAAGAACAACGATAGAGCAAACATAAAGCCAACTGTACTCGATCACTTCAGGTTTGAAAGTTAAGAACTGAACTAACACGATACAAATTGATATTCCCCCAATTAAAGGGACCGCGCCTTCATGTAGCTTTCGTTCATTTGGTTTATCAACTAAGCCAGCTGTTCTTGCTACTTTTCGCATAAGGAAGAGGGTTGCGAATGAGGAGAAAAATATAAATAAAAGCTCGAGAAACATAAAGTGCGCCAACATCGTATATAATTATTCGGCGACCATTTTAGCGGAGGACGACGCTATCTCAAGCATAAATTTGGTAACAATGTGAAAGGGGCAATAGAATTTATCCTACATTACATTGTGCTTTTGCCTACCTTAACCGACAAATCAACGGATTACCTTTAAACTGTTTGAGTTTAAGCTGACATATAACTCTTCTTTTGCCGCCTTCTCGCCATGAATCAAATGGATCTCTTTAGGAGGAGGGCTTATCCCTTCCACGAAACGAATCAGGTCAGCTTTATCTGCATGTGCAGAATAGCCAGACATCGTATGTACCTGAGCTTGCACATGAATTCTCTCACCATCAATCACCACTTCTTTAGCTCCGCTTTGTATATCTCTACCTAACGTTCCTTCTGCTTGGTAGCCTGCAAACAACACATCATTACGCTTATCCGGTAACAATGCTTTGAGGTAATTGACCACTCGGCCACCCTCACACATGCCAGAAGCGGCGACCACAATAGCGGGCTCCGCAGTGCTGGCGAGGCGATTTATTAAGCGCAAATGTTCCGCATGATTCTCAATAGTAATACATTGTTCAAACGCCAGAGGGTGACGATGACTCCCTAAGCGCTGCTTTGCTTCTTTTCCCCATAACTTCTTAAATCGGCGGTAAGTCTTGGTGACTTTTTTCGCTAAAGGGGAGTCCAAAATAATCGGAAGCGAGTTTTGTAAATCGTGCTGGTAGATAAGCTGCTCAATATCAAACAGCAACTCCTGCGTTCTGCCTACGCTAAATGCCGGAATCACTATCACACCACCATCTGCAAGTGCATGATGAATAATTGCGAGTAACCTTTGGCTTCGGCTCTCTACACTCTCATGCTGCTTGTTACCGTAAGTAGATTCGATAAACAGATAATCCGCACGGGTAGGAGAGATAGGGTCTGGAAGAAGCGGTGTATTACTTGGCCCCAAGTCACCAGAAAACACCACCGCCTCATTATTAGGAAGTTTAAATTCCACATAAGCAGAACCAAGAATATGCCCTGCAGGCTGAAAGCGAAGATAAGCCAGCTCTTTAAGCGGAAGCCATGTTTGGTAATCACAAGGTACCAATCGCTTTTTAATGACATTCAGAATTTGCTCTCTTTGCGCTTTATTCAATCCTAGTTGAAGCTTCAATCCATCTTCTAGCATTAGCGGCACAAGTACTGCCGTCGCACGAGTGCAGTAGATTTTGCCTTTATAGCCAGCAGCTAATAGCCAAGGTAAGCGACCAATATGATCGATATGCGCATGAGTCAGCACCAAAGCTTTTATTCTGCGGACAGAAAACTCAATTTCTAATGAGCGGTGTTTGCCATTCTTCAATGCGTCCTGCCCCTGAAAAAGCCCACAATCGATCAAAATGCTGCCTTTAGGTAACTCAAGCTCGTGGCAAGAGCCAGTGACTGAATGCTTTCCTCCATGATGTACAACTTGCATATGCTTCTTATCCTTTCTATCACTTATTGCTATTTGCTCCAGTAAAAGAGAAACCGTTTTTGTTGTCCTTAACCTAGCTGAGACGTTTGTTCCAAAAAAGTGGAAGTGTGACAGAACTATACAAATTCGGACATACATAGATAAAAGTCATAAATTTGACAGAGATCGATCATCGCAGAATGTGAACTCACTCTAAGTTATGCAGCTTTATGCATTTTATGATTAGTGTTGCTGCATAAACAGTTATTATAAAGCGAAATCTATAAGGTGTTGATTTGCAGTGCTGAGTGGGAAATGGTTGGGCTTTTATAAATTAACTGCCAAAAAAATGTCAGGTAAAGGTCAGTTTTTTGTAAGGTTATGACTTTTAGTAGGCGCTTGTTTGCTATACAATCCCACACCTAGAGTACGACATATTAAAAAAGCGGATTGAATTGCCTTTAGGAGCCAGACCTAGGGGCGGTAGCGTACTCAAATTAGAAATCACGCGCACATGATGACGAACATCATCAAGGAATGCCGTAACATATAAATATAATTAAGCACACAGTTGCACTTCTGGCAAGTTGCTTCTTATCAAAAGGAGCGCTTAAACAAACATTTAAGTAAAGCCCCATCACGTCAGAGGGGCAAAATCAAAGCTGCTACACAGTTTTGAGTGATACATTGGCTAGGCATAAGGTTTTCCCTTTCAATAAATACCTTTCTATAACCATGCATTGAAATTTGTTACTGGAGCTCTTCAGGGCTTCCTAACATCTGCATGGCACGCCTCAAAGCATCGCGTCACAAACGCACATCACTCTTACAAGCATTAAGAATTCTTAAAGGATGGCTTTCATCCTTCGTCTATTCACGCCCTTAGAATGCAAAAAGCTTCCAAGCGCGAATTAAGAAATATCTAAACTTGCTAGGAAAATAAAATGAATCTTTCATTAGACAGCGCTCGAGTTGGCATTATCGGCTTAGGTTACGTAGGTTTGCCTTTGGCTGTAGAGTTTGGCAAAAAAGCCCCAACGATAGGCTTTGATATCAACCAAGCGCGTATTGATGAGTTAACTGCAGGCCGCGATAGCACACTAGAATGCAGCGACAATGAACTGGCAGAGGCTGTTCACCTTTCTTACACCGCCTCCCTTCAAGATCTAAAAGAGTGCAATGTCTACATTGTTACCGTTCCGACGCCTATTGATGAACATAAACAACCAGATTTAACACCGTTGATCAAAGCTTCTGAAGCATTGGGAACAGTAGTCTCTGAAGGTGATGTGATCATCTACGAATCAACGGTATACCCGGGCGCAACTGAAGAAGACTGTATCCCAGTTGTAGAGCGAGTGTCTGGCCTTAAGTTTAATCAAGACTTCTTTGCAGGTTACTCGCCAGAGCGTATTAACCCAGGTGACAAAGAACACCGTGTTACTAACATCCTTAAAGTGACAAGTGGTTCTACCCCAGAAGTGGCGGAATACGTAGATCAACTTTACAAAACCATCATCACTGCGGGCACACACAAAGCATCTTCTATCAAAGTAGCAGAAGCGGCAAAAGTTATCGAAAACACGCAGCGTGACGTCAATATTGCACTTATCAACGAGCTTTCTATCATCTTTAACAAACTTGGTATCGATACTTTAGAAGTCCTTGAAGCTGCCGGTACCAAGTGGAACTTCCTACCGTTCCGTCCAGGTTTGGTTGGTGGCCACTGTATCGGTGTAGATCCGTACTACCTAACGCATAAAGCACAGAGTGTGGGTTACCACCCTGAAATGATCCTAGCAGGTCGTCGACTCAACGATGGCATGGGTCAATATGTTGTCTCTCAACTTGTGAAAAAAATGCTGAAGAAGCGTATTCATGTTGAGGGGGCGAATGTACTAGTGATGGGTCTGACCTTTAAAGAGAACTGTCCAGACCTACGCAACACCAAAGTAGTGGACATTGTCTCAGAGCTAAAAGAATACAACATCAATGTAGATATTATGGACCCTTGGTGTTCAAACGCAGAGGCGCAACACGAATACGGCCTAACCTTGTGTGAGAAAGAGCAACAAGGTCATTACGATGCAATCATCATGGCGGTATCTCACAACGAGTTTAAAGAGATGGGTGTAGAGAAGATCCGCGCACTTGGTAAACCAGCCCACGTTCTATACGACTTGAAATACGTTCTAGACAAAGAAAGCGTAGACATGCGTCTATAAGGTCCTAGAACCTAGA